>NZ_SFBO01000172.1:0-12079 GCF_007095705.1 Microcystis sp. Msp_OC_L_20101000_S702 | reverse complement strand
TAATTTTCCTTGTCTTCTATTTGAAAATCGTTTTTGTCGATGCGCTCTTAGATTAAAAGGAAGTTGGCGGTTAATCCGTCTTCCTCTACGTCCTCTTCGCATTAACCGTCTATTGTCCAGGCGCTCTCTTACTCGTTTAAAAGGAAGTTCTAAGTGAGCCTTCCAAAGAGTAAAAAGAGAGGATTGAACGCCAATTCCCGAAAATAATTTACCTGGGTCAATACCAATGGCAATCGGTTGGGTTTTGTTATCGGAAGGTTCATCGGTTAGCTGGACATAGAAAATACCTAAGTCGTTAAATTTGCCGATAGCTTTTCCTTCTTTGATCCACCGTCTGGCCCGACTGGGTTTAGTGGGCATCAACGGCTTTCCGTCTTTTGAGATAACAGGAACTCTTGCCATGGAGATAATCCTTAAGAGTAAAGTTAAAGTCCCTTCCCGCAACACAATCAAGATGTCTTGTCTAACAACGCTTTACCAATAAAGCTTAGAGGGAATCCGAACTAGGGAAGTATTCGGAGGTCTGTGCCAGATTGTGTCTCGATGCGGTAGTCTCTACTTGCGTCGCCTAAATTGGTTTAGACAAGCCCCGTCGCTTTTAGGGTGGGGTTAGTGACCTGATACCAAATTGCTAAAAATATGTCCCAGAAAACGGATTTCTTTAAGAAACCCGTTTTCTAAGAGGTTAGGCGATCGCGTAGCCCGTGTAACCGCGTACATCCGCCGGATGAAAAGCGAGGACAATATCCTGCTGGGGAACACCCGCTGCCACTAGCTCATGGGTTACTCCGTCTTCGGTTTCATCTCGTTGTACCCAGATTTTCTCGTTGATAATATCCAAATGAATTAAACAGCCATGCACGCGAGTTTTGCGATCCCATCCGAGCGTCATCAAAAGATAGCTATCTCGAACTTCATCAAAAATCGGCTTACAAATCAATTCGCCGTGAGAATAAGGGATTTCAGTATAAGGAATCAAAACCGATTTAATAATATGACGATACTGATCTAATTTTTCCATTGCGAAATGACCTCCTTTTCAGCATCAAAAACAATAAACTTGAGATTTTCATCTTCGATTAAAATTTGTCCGATTGGCTCTTCAAAAAATGAATTATAAATCACATCTCTAATCGCCAAATCTAGTTTACAATAAAGTGTTTTTATTTAATTTCCTCCCAAGCGATCGCAAAAATACTGACGATAAAGATCGCAGCGAGGTTTCACATTATTATCAACCCGCACCACTAATCCCATACTGTCCAGTTTAAACGACTCCTCAGACCGCAAACGCACCGGCGCTTCAGAAGTAATAACCAATTTCATGGCTGCCCCCAGTTCAGGATAATCTTCCAAAGTCTTCAAATGTCCCCGCAGATAATCGCTGTAAATTCCCGCTTCTGTGGGAGCCGTCCGCAAAAATTCCGCCAAAGAAAGATCCCCCGCTGCAATGTGATAGAGTGCCGAGCGCACCATGTAGGGATGCCCTCCAATTAACCCCATAAATTGTTCGAGTTCCCCCTCTGTCCAAGTTAATCCGTGCCGTGCTACCAACTCCTGTACCTGTTCAGGCGTAAACTCTCCCAATTCGATGGGCAACCCCACATTAAAAGGCGATTGATTGATATCCCGTTGGGCATAGGACTCTTGAGAATGGACGATGATCAGCCGCAATTTCTGCCACAGTTTTTTAATCTTGGAACTTTCATGCCAGCCGCGCAATAATCCGCATAAATCCGTCTCGATATCTGCGTATTTAAAGATGCGATCAAAGTTATCGATCGCCAACACTAACGGGCGATCGTCCCCCTCTAATAAATACTTCTCAAAATAATCCGTACTGTTATCGTTCGCTCCAAAAATATCATCCCAATACTCTTCAATCTTGACCCTTACTCCTAGTGGTTTACCCACCGACGCACAAAACCACTGCATGAACTTGTCGAGATCGTCAAAGAACTTTTGATTGGTCTGTTCCAGATCGATCGTTACCGCACGATAGCCTAGTTGAGATGCTTGGGCAAGTACCTTCGCCATCAGGGACGATTTGCCCATATTGTGGGGCGATTTAATCCGAATCAGGGAGCCAGGCTTTTGAATTTCCTCATAGCACCGTTCTTCGTAAGGGGAAGTAATATAAAAGCGAGAGTCAATGCTAACTTGTCCTTCTGGAGATTCCAAGCTAATTTCCTGTTGTATCTTGTCTGGAGTAACTGTTGGCTTGAGGGGTTCCGATTGCGTTGGCATCTCAGTGGCTTTTGCGGATTGTTGCGGCTCTGGCAAGACAGTGGGCTGTTTGTCAGTTAACACTGTCGCCATTTCCATTGCCGCGTGGCGAATCCCCTTAGCAATATTTAAAAACGCCTCACCCCGATTACTCCAAGTCGTCACAGGCTTGGCATTTTTTGGCAAAGCTTGCAACTTACCAAAAGGCGCACCACTCCAATCCACCGGCTTCAAAATAATCGGAATCACCCGCGCCTCCCCCGCATCATGCCGTGCGATCGCCCGTTCCATTTCAAGATCATAACAGTAGTCAGAAGCGATAAAGTTTTCACTAATCAACAACAGAATAATCTCGACTGAATTGAGATTTTCATCAATGGCTTGTTTCCACTCTGTTCCAGCACTAATTTTGCGATCGTGCCATGATTTAATCACTCCCTGTCTTTGTAATGACGCGAGGTGAAATCCCAAAGTTTCCCGCAGTTTCTCATCCCGGTGAGAGTAAGAAATAAATACATCGAGCGGTGTGGATGATATGTCTGGATTAGGTAAAATCATGGCTCTCAGTTTTACGATTTCAGAAAACGGTTTTTTTCAAACTATTGATTTCAGAAAACGGGTTTTTTCAAAAAACCCGTTTTCTCGTCTAACTTGTTATACTATACTACTACAACTTAAAACCTCACCATTCCCTAATCTTCCCTGCGGGGTTGGAGACAAGCTTTGCACCCTCACTGAAGGAGTAATTTCCCACTTCCACTCGCAACTATAGAATTAGCTATAATAAAATTACCACAGGTATCATCTTCATATTTCTGGAAACTATATGACCTTAAAACAATTAGACCGAATTACTTTTAACTCCAAAATTATGGCAGGTCAAGCCTGTATTCGAGGAATGCGTATTCCTGTTTCTTTAATTCTTAATCTACTTGCTAACGAAAAGCCGATAGAGGAAATATTAGAGGAATACCCTGACCTAGAAAGAGAAGATATTCACCAATGTTTATTATATGCTTCTTGGTTAGCCAGAGAACAAGTTCATCATTTTGAATTAATCGAGTAATGGAGATAGAGTTTCTAGCCGATATGGGGATTTCTCTGCGTACAGTCTCATGGTTAAGAGAACAAGGTTATGATGTCGTTCATCTTCGAGATGAAGGCTTACAAACTTTATCTGATCAGGAAATTCTTGCCAAAGCAAAAAGAGAAAAGCGGATAATTTTAACTGTCGATCTAGATTTTTCTCAACTTCTCGCTATTAGTGGTGATAATTTACCAAGTGTCATCCTATTCCGTTTAGGCAATGAAAACTACAATCTAATTAATCAGCGTTTAACTATAGTTTTACGAGATTGTACAAAAGCATTAAAGACGGGAGCAATTGTGTCAGTAACAGATCGTATTTTTAGGATTAGACTTTTACCAATTTAAGATTTTTGCTTTATAGCGTTCATGGAGTCTTCCCGTTAATTCCATCTTAAATATTGTGTTCCAAAAGCGAACACCTTTATTATTGAGTACAAATTATAACATTGGCAAATAATCTCCCTGTCCTCTGTGTCTCTGTGGTTAATTACACTTCGTTTCTGAATAGTCACCAATAATTATAGGTTCTTTGTTGGGAATTTTGACAATAATTTCGACAGTTCCACCTAATGCGTTAACTACTTCGCGCAGTGTATTTAGCTCTAGATTTTGCTCTTGTTTAAGTCTAGGTACTATTGATTGCTGTACTTCAAAATACTTTGCCAATTCTGATAAAGATAAACCTAGTTTTTCCTGCAAATACTTAAGCGTAAGTTCCTCCAGATAAATTTGGGAAGCTCTTGCTTTAATAATTGCTTGTCGTTCTCCACAAAGTTTATTAAATTCTTCCGAGAAGTTGGTATATTCTTTCATGACTTTTCTTCCTTAAGTTTTTCCAGATATTTTTGATAACGTTGATCTGCTATAGGAATATTTTCTTTGTACCATCTTTTGTTACCTGACTTGTTCCCCCCAACAAGTAAAATTGCTTGTCGATGAGGATCAAAGGCAAATAAAACACGCCAAGGTTCACCTTTATACTGAATACGAAGCTCTTTCATATTCTTAAAAGAAGATCCTTCAATGGTATCAACTCGTGGTCTCCCCAGTGCTGGTTCAAGTTTCATCAATACAGTTAAAACAGCAAATACTTCATTTTGAAGTCCCTGTTCTTGTTGATAAAACCAGAACCTAAAATCTGGATCAAATATAATATTCCATTCCATAACTATAATATAGTCTGTACATAAAATAATGTCAAGCTTTCAGTTAAACATTCGGCTCTCTTGCCATCATCATTATAAATTATAACATCGGTGAATAATCTCTGTGTTCTTTGTGTCTCTGTGGTTAATTACCCTCGATAATCTCCGTACCTCAATCCAACTTGAAAATGCTATAATAAAAGTAACCTATTATCACTAAGGAAACTTTAATCATGACTAACTTAAACAATCATTCAACCTCTAACACATCCGAAGAGCCTGAGTTATCAATGGAAGAACTCGATGCTAAATGGGATGCACTAGAAAATGACCCAGAATTTTTAGCAAAACCTTTTTGGCAAAAAATTGTTGAGATTGGTAAAGTTGTTCCCCAATCAGAATGGCGAAAACACTTACCTACAGACTTTGCGCGTAATTTTGAACATTATATGTACGGCGCACCGAGAGAAGATGAGGAAGAATGAAACAAATTTTCGCAAAACATTTACCTGACCAGATAATTTAGGTTATCATTAACTTATTCTCTTTAATCTAAAAGGAACCTTTAATCATGACTAACTTAAACAATCATTCAACCTCTAACACATCCGAAGAGCCTGAGTTATCAATGGAAGAACTCGATGCTAAATGGGATGCACTAGAAAATGACCCAGAATTTCGCAAAAAACCTTTTTGGCAAAGAATTGTTGAGATTGGTAACGTTGTTCCCCAATCAGAATGGCGAAAACACTTTCCCAGAGACTTTGCGCGTAACGCGGAACATTATATGTACGGCGCACCGAGAGAAGATGAGGAAGAATGAGAAAAATTTTCTTAGATACCTTCTATTTAAAAGCGTTAGCTGATAGAGGAGATAATGCTCATAGACTTGCTATAAGTATGGTAGCAAGACTGGGTAACTTTAGAGGTGTTACCAGTGAAATGGTTCTGACAGAATTACTCAATGCTTTATGCAGTAGAGGGGAATTTTTGCGTAAATCAGCTATTCGTCTAACTCATGATTTACGCAATGACAGCAAAACCATAATCATTCCCCAAACCAGTGAACAATTTCAGCAAGCTTTTGATTTTTACCAAAGACGATTAGATAAAGGATACAGTTTAACTGATTGTGCTTCCATGCAGATTATGAGACAACTGGAAATCTCTGAAATATTAACCTTTGATAAGCATTTTCAGCAAGAAGGATTTAGCGCATTACTCAGAGAATAGTCACTAAACTTTACTTCACTTTAATTTTTTTCTCGCTTCATATAACCATTGTTCTTCCTCTGTATTAATTTCCCTCCCTTGAGCTAAATTAAGACATTTACGCCAATTTTCCTGAGATAATTTCTTGTCTTCTTTTTCTAAAAGTTGAGCATAAATACAAAAAGCAGCACCGGGATTGCGGATAAATTTCTGATAAGCTGGATTTTCAGCGATACCAATAGCAACTAAAAGATTAGGAATTGCATCTTCACTGCGATTTTGCTTAAATCTGGCCCAGCCTAGATTTTTATAAATACTATATTTTTGTACTGCTAAATTGCGTTTCTCCTCTTCAGTAAATTGGTCTAGTTTTTCATCTTTTTCTGCTAATAATCTCTTGGCTTTTTCCAGTAACTCTACTGCTTCTGCATTCTTATTATCGCGCAGATACCAATAAGCGAGATTATTATAAGCATCTATAAAACCACCTTTTGCCGCGATTAAATAGTGTTTTTTCGCATTAGTCAAATCCTGTAACTCTTCGTAAAGTGTTGCCAACTTATAATGAGCATCTAAATTATCTGGATCTAACTCAATCGCTTTTAAATACTTCTCTTCTGCTAAGGCTAAATTGGGAAGTTCTTGACTTGCTGGCGGAGGAGATTGTAAATGGCTTCCTTCTTGCTTATAAAACTCAGAAAACCAAGAGAAATTTAGATAAATTCCCAAGAGAAAAGCAAAGACTATTACTGTTACAGAAAACTGTATTTCTTCATACCAATGTTCAGCAATCCCAAGAAATTTCATTAACTTAACAAAACCCTTCTGGCGCGTCCGTGTGAGAGCATTTTCAGTTTGTAATAAAGAAATGAAAGTCGAAAAAATAACACCCCCTATTTCTGGCAAACCTGAACCACCACTAAGAAACCGAGTAGCAATCGTTCCGATTAATGTAAAATTAACCCCTAATAAAACCAGTTTACCGATTCTCCATAGCCAATCAAAGCGATTGCAAGGATGCAGAGATTCTCTACTTTCTAAATGCCACCACCAAGCCTGAGCAGACATAGGTAAAGTCTCCCGATATTCAGCTAAGTCAATAACTTGAGTAATTTTGTAACTCTTCTGTTTTAATCTATTATCTTGTTCGATTAATTTTGACCACATATCAACCGAAATTTCCGCCTCGGCTTCCATTCGTTTCTGAAGAGCATCTCTGGCGGTAATAATTTCTAAAGCCTGTGCTTTTTTCAGAGATTTATTATGAGAAGTATCTAAATAATTTAGAGCATTCTGGTAACGCTCTAAAGCAACTTGAAAGGGTGTCGGCACAGGTGCAGGAGAATTCATATTATACTAAATCCGTTGAGCATAGGTTACTTATAAGGACAGGCAAAAGGCAAGAGGCAAAAGGCAAAAGGGGGAATAAATAATCAGTTTTTAATAACCAGATTTAGTATTATACAATCCTAAAAGTTTAGTTTCTTTCACTGTTTGAGGGTAAAAAATACCTCGGCAAAACTGGCTGATGATACTAAATCCTGTTTAAAAAGTATAGGAAAGTGGGAAGATGGGGCAAAAAACCAAAGAAATTAGGAACTATATGTCCCTAATTCCTGTAGTATATGCCATTGTATGTAACGGGCTTGGAGAGACTCGAACTCCCGACCTTGTGGTCCGTAGCCACACGCTCTAATCCACTAAGCTACAAGCCCTTGTTTTTCTCAACAGTAAACTACTATAGCACAGGTTCATTCAATGACGCAAGAGGGTAAAGAAAAATTATCTCATCTCGACAGCCAAGGCGAGGCCCAGATGGTGGATGTATCGGAGAAAATGCCCACTAAACGCACTGCTATCGCCCTAGGACAAGTGAGAATGCTAAAAACGACTTTTGAAGCCATAGAACAGGGAAATGCGCCCAAAGGTGACGTTTTAGGGACGGCCAGACTAGCGGGAATTATGGCGGCCAAACAAACTTCCTGTTTAATTCCCCTTTGCCATCCCTTACCCCTGCAAAAAATCAATGTTCAGATTATCCCGAAAGCAGAGTTACCCGGCTACGAAATTCGGGCAGAAGTGGTGACAAAATCGGAAACTGGGGTAGAAATGGAGGCTTTAACGGCGGTATCTGTGGCAGCCTTGACTTTATACGATATGGCCAAAGCGTTAGAAAAATCAATCCTGATTGAAAATATCCGTCTGCTGAGTAAAACAGGAGGGAAATCAGATTATCATCAGGATACCCTGTTGCCATGAAAACCCGGGTGCATCTCACATTTGCAGAAATACCGACAATCAGCAATTATCAGTGACTCTTAAATTATTACAGATGGGTCAGCGGCTGCGTGTAAGCATCCCACCGAAAAACTAATGCGCGGGGGGTTTGGGGGGTAGAACCCCCCAAAGGCTTGGATTGAGTGGTAAAATCGGAAGTAATGACCGATTTTAGCCGAGAGTGTCCCCGTAAAAATCCCAACTTGGTAGATTGACAAAAATGAGATGCAGCCTAAAAAACCTAAGTAACCCCTTCTAATTTTTCATCGGTCAATTGATATAATTCCTGTAATTTCTCTAATTTGTCGGGGTCTGCTTGCCAAAAACCGCGACCCTGTGCTTCTAACATTCTACCGACAATATTACGGAAAGCTTCGGGATTAGCTTGACGCAATTTTTCCGCCATTTCTGCATCAAAAGCGTAGGTATCGGCTGCCTGATCATACACCCAATCGTCACTAAAATTAGCCGTACCGCCCCAACCAATTAAAGCGGTCATTCTTTGGGAGATTTCGTAGGCCCCACCGGAACCTTGATTAACCATGGCATTGGCCCATTTAGGATTGAGTAATTTACTGCGGTATTCTAAGCGCAAAACCTCCTCTAATTTGCGGGGAGTTGTATCATTGGAAAAACTCTCAACAAAACTCGTCATCACCCGTTTACCGCTTTGTTTTTCTGCGGCTAATTTTAATCCTCCCGTGTTGCCGTAGTATTCCTGAATATCGGTTAAACCGTATTCTACCGAGTCAATTTCTTGGATAATACTTTCACTGGTTTTTAATAACTGTTGTAGCACCTCTGGCCGCGCTTGTCCCTTATCTTGACGACCATAACTAAAAACATTACGCTTTTCCCAAGTTTTCGCTAATTCGTTTTCATTATCCCAATTTCCCTCCACTACTTGGTCATTAACTAAAGAGCCAAAATCCCCAGCAGGATTGGAAAATAAACGAGCGCTGGCATTGTCAATTCCTTGACTTTTTAAGGCTAAATAGTGCTTACGGATATAATTATCATTTTCCGATTCTTCTATCTCAGCTGCCCGCTGCATTAAATCATCCAATAACTCGATAATATTGATAAAAGTATCCCGAAAAATTCCCGATAAATTAGCCAGAATATCGATGCGCGGGTGTCCAATTTCCCCTAAAGGTTTTAATTCATACCTGACAATTCTTCCTGTCCCCTCTTTGACTGGTTCCGCACCGACTAATTCTAAGAGAATACCCAGGGATTCACCCTTAGTTTTAATCACATCTAATCCCCAGAGTAAAACTGCTACAGTTTCGGGATATTTTCCTTTTTCGGTTAAGTTTTGTTGTAGCAGTTTTTTGGCGATTTCTCGTCCGCGAGTGTAGGCTGCGGGGGAAGGCATTCGGTAGGGATCCAAAGCGTGTATATTGCGTCCTGTGGGTAAAACTCCCGCACCATCCCGGAGTAAATCACCCCCCGGTGCCGGTGGTACATATTCCCCATTTAATCCCCGCAAAAGATTAGTTAACTCCTCGCTATTTTGTCCTAATAAATTTTTAATAGCAATGCCTTCTTTAAGCTTTTCATTGGTTGCTTCATCAGCGAGAATTTGCTGAAATTCTCGCTCAGATAAATCGGTAAAATAAGCATCAAGATAACCTTTTAATTCTTCCTGATTGGGAGCAGTTCCTAGGGTGTGTAAACCCGAAGAAAATAGTCTTTGTTCGACGATTTGCAAGTAATTATACACCTTGACAAAATAATCGGTTAGTGCATAGCGGCTAAATAATTTGGCATTTTCTAAAGTGAATTCTATTCCCTGTTTTTCTGCTTCCAGAAAAGGACAATCTTTAGAGATACCTGTATCAATAATCTTTTGGAGAATACTATCTCTTAAAGCGTAATTTTTCTCAGGATTTTCTCGAAACTCGGCAATCAAATCTCGCAAAATCATCAATTCTTTATATAATCCCGCTCGTCCGTAGGGAGGCACATTATGGGAAATTAACACCCCATAACCGCGACGTTTAGCTAGGATAGATTCCGAGGGATTATTAGCGGCATAAATATATAAATTCGGTAAATCTCCTAATAAAATATCTGACCAAGAATAACCAGTATTTCCTAGGGGTGAACCGGGCAGCCATTCGACAGTTCCGTGCATACCAAAATGAACGAGCGCATCGGTCTTAAAATCTTTTTGTAACCACTGATAAAAGGCTGCATACTGAGGGTGAGGAGTTAAATCTTTTTCAAACATTAACCGCATCGGATCCCCAGCAATTCCTAAAGGTGGCTGCACTCCAATCCAGATATTACCTAACTCAATTCCCCCTAAATGATACTGGTCGCCAATAGTTTTTATCCCCGCATCTTTTAGGGATTTCCAGTGCTTTTCGATGCGAGAGGTTAACAGATACCCTAGCCAATTTTCTAAAGTTTCTATCGATAAACGATTTTGTTTAGAGAGATTTTCATCATCGGCAAATTTAACTTTTTGAATAATTTCTTCCCCGTCTTCGGGAATTGTTCCCACATGATAACCCTGCGCTTCTAAAGCTTGTAAAAACTTAACTAAACTCCGGGGAACATTTAATAAAGCTGCCGTACCAACTGCCCCATAACCCGGCGGAAATCCATAGAGAATGATGGCTATTTTGCGTTCTTGCGGAGGGGTTTTATGTAACTTAATCCAACTGTTTAAACGTCCAGTTAAACGCTGTAATCTTTCGGGGATTAAATAGATAGTTTCCCCCACTAATCCCCCCAGAGGAATTGTATCAATTGCCCCATCTAATTCCGGTAAAGCGTATAGAACCACACTCTGTAAACCACCGATTCCCTGTCTTGTCCAAGAATAAATATCTTGAATCAATAAAGGGGCAGCGATAAGATAAGGAATATTTTTAGCAGACAGAATTCGTTTAGCCACTTCTACCTGTCTTCCTGCTTCCATAGAACCCGCAGGACCTCCCACCAAAGGAAAGCCAATCGTCGAGACAATTGCATCTACTGTCACCGCATCTTCACTTAAAGAAGGAGTTTCAATGATTCCTTTTTTTCTTTGCTGAATTTCGTAGTCTGTGGTTAACCAATCCCGAACAATTGTATGGCCTTCCACTCCGTTAATAAACACGGGTAGGGGAATTAAATTAGCCGTTTCAAAATGACGGATTAATTGATTAATATAGGGTAGTTTACTGATAACGTGCTTCCGATAAAGCAGCAGTGCCACCACTGGTTTATCAAGAGATTTATTTTTTTTATACCAAGTTAAATATTCTTGGGGAGTGAGAAAATAACCCTGATAATCGGGGTGTAATAGTCCCTTATTGGGAGTTTCGATAACTTCGGGTATTTCCCGTACTTTTAATCCTAGATATTTTTGGGCAATTACCCAACACATAGCGGCAACATTTTCGGTTCCTCCCGCATTCCAATAACCGTAAATAATTAACCAATTACGCAAATCTTGAACTTTTTTAGCGGGAATAAATTTCAGCAGTTTCGGACCAGTTTTGAGGAAACTGAGATAACCAGCTAACTTATCTTCTTCCTTGCCACTGGAAAATTTACTCAAGATAAATTGAATTGGTTTTGGCATTCCTTTTGGTTTATCCCCGATGGCAAATTCTCCCAAACGGGTTAAACTCATTAACTCTAAAGCAGACTCAAAAACTAAGCGAATCGGAATCTGTGCCGCTCGTTGCCGCAGCCAAGTAACTTGATCGTAATCGAAGATCAAACTAGCAAAAAAAACGTCGGCAGTGGCTAAAGCTTGCTCGACTATTTCCGGTTCGCTAGTCAAGGATTTATCGCTAAATACTTTTACTTCTAAATCGGGACATTTAGAACTGGCCAACAGGCCCGATTGCCGATACAAATTCCTGTTAAAGGTTTCAAAGCCAACAATTAAAACAATGCTTTTCATAAGAATTTATTTTTATACTAAATCTGGTTATTAAAAACTGATTATTTATTCCTCCTTTTGCATGAGTGCCTCTCCTGATACTTATCCTATACTCAACGGATTTAGTATTACTTGCGATTTTATCACTCAATCCAAGCCTTTGGGGGGTTCTACCCCCCAAACCCCCCGTTGGGGGCGTGGCGCCGCCCCCAAACCCCCCGCGCATTAGTTTTTCGGTGGGATG
>NZ_SFBO01000171.1:0-14070 GCF_007095705.1 Microcystis sp. Msp_OC_L_20101000_S702 | reverse complement strand
CAGGGGAAGAGTAGTAAACCAGACCAACCGATGAAGACGAAACGGTCTCTTTTGAGCCAGTCATCGAGAGCATCAAACAGCCCTCTTTCTGGGGCGCGTCCGACAGCAATGGTCATGGGTATTTTTCCTCTTGCTTAACTGAAATCACGGGCAAGATTTCTTAACTTTTTTGAGTCTGGGATTACTCCCATTGTCTTATAAGATGGCGCGATCGATTGACTGGATTAGCTTAACTAAACTAGCTGCGATCGCTCGTTAATCCTCACAAACTGTAAAAGATTAACGTTTCTTAAACTAGCACAAGCTAGACAATAATTTCGAGTTCGGTAAGACTTTGGTTCCTTGCGGCCTCTATCTACCTTTAACTATTATTAGCAAAAAATTACAAATCTATACAACTTGACTCATAATTGATTTTTAATACACACAAAAACTTTTTTGTCAATGAGTATTTATATTCATTTTTTTAATTGATCGCCATTCCCAATCCTCTAGGGGTTGCTCTAGCAATTGACAATCAAAGCATTCCTCGGCGGCGGTTTTCAGGGTAGCGATAATTGTCTCTAGGGTCAAATCTGGGGCTAAATTGAGCTTTTGAGGGGCAGCACTGGCGAAAACTTGCTCAAACAGCGAATTATCTTGCTCTAACACCATCGAACCATGTTGGAGAACCGAGGAACCCCGTTGCAGTTGGGCGCTCCCAATAAATTTATTTCCCCAATTATCGACTAAATCCGCACCGGTAGCTGTACCGAAACAGTTAGCAGAATGGATATATCCCCGGCCGGCAGCACCGTAGGACAATTCTAGACCGAGATTTTGCCAGCCTGTGATTAAAAATTGACATATTTGACAGTAAACTTTCCTAACATTCCCCTTCATCCCCGAATTTACCACCATATAAGTCAAATCCCCCTGATGTAGTACGGCCCGGCCACCGGTAGGACGACGAACTAGGGAGATTTTTTGACCTTGCCAAGTCAAATCACGCCAAAAATCGGGATATTGCCGTTGATGATAGCCCAAGGAAATAGCTGGGGGCGACCATTGATAAAAACGCAGAGTCGGGGGATGATGACCACAACGGTGTTGTTCTAGTAACCAAGAATCGATCGCCATTTGTAGCTCTGCCGATGAGATAATTGGAGGGATATAACGCCAAATTTTAGCTGCCACCAAAGGATTCTCGTAACATTTCATCATTATTATCTGCTACCGTCGCCACGAGAGTAATTGCTCGGGAAATCTCCCCGGGAGACAAATCGGCCACAGTACGCTGAGAAATCACCACCACCTGCTCATTCATAATGGCAAAATGAGATTCAAAGGTTTCGGCACAATTCATCGCTAATAACTTGCGGGTTAATCCCAATTCATCCTGAACAGGCAATTTCAGCACAGAAGACCACACCGTGAGAAAATCATCATCGCTTTCCCCAGTTAACTGCACAAATACCTCAACGCTACCATACTGAAACTTCCACAGATAACCTTTTTCTGTATGTTGTACCATAGCAGTATCATTCTGCTGCAGAGTAGAAATAACCATTTCAATCATTTCTTGGTGACTGCTTGTACTAGCCAGAAATTCATCGGTCATTGACTCTATTGCTTCTGAAGTCGCTAAACTTTCTGTGGTCATAAAAATTCCCTAAACTCGATCGATCACAATCTTATCCCAAGAGAAAAGAAAAAAAGACATTCGGGTTGGGGAAGTGGGGTTTTAGGGTTTTGGGGTTTTGGGGTTTTAGTTGAATTTCCCCACTTTCCCCACTTTCCCCACTTCCCCACTTCCCCAATTACTCAAAATTTTATGAAGCATTTGAGTAAACACCTAACTTGATCGATGACAATGGCTCTATCCCGTTCTAGCTGTCAATAATTATGCAAAGTCTTTTTCAACGTTCCCTAACTGAGACCAATTCTGGGGAAGAAGATACCCGTAGTCGTATTCTACAGGCCGCTTTACGTTTATTTGCCGCTAAGGGTTATGAAGGAACCACGACCAAAGACCTAGCAGGAAAAGCAAATGTGGCAGAAGGAACTTTATTTCGTTATTTTCCCAACAAAAAGGCGATTTTAATCGAAGTGGCCACTAGGGGATGGGTGGACATTCTCACCGACTTGCTGACGGAATTGAGCGAAATGGGCAGTTATAAAGCGGTAGCGCAGGTGATGCGACGTAGGGTGTTGAGAATGCGAGAAAATAGCGATTTATTGCGAGTTTGTTTTATAGAGGCACAATTTCACCCCGAATTAAAAGAGCGGATTCAATCGGAGGTAATTGCTAAAATGACCGATGTGGCTGAGGCTTTTTTTCAAACAGCGATCGATCGTGGTATCTATCGTCCCATGAATCCGAAAATTGTAGCCCAGGTTTTTCTAGGAATGTTCGCAATTGCCGGTTTTTCTAGTGAAACTATTTTAGATAGTAATGCTTCCCCCTTAGCTTTACAAGAAATGGCCGAAGGTATTGCCGAAATTTTTCTGAATGGAGTGTTAGTTAAGTAGTCGTGCAAAATTAATTTCCTAGTCGAGACTCCGAGACTCCGAGACAGCTAATCTAAGGATAGGCGGTTAAAATCCGTTTTAGCTTACTTAAGTAGGGTTTACGGCAAAAAGTTTATTGGTGGGGTTAGGAGTCGGTCGTCAGGAGTCAGTAGCCGGTCGTCGGGAGGGGAAGTAAGAATAACAGAATGACCTCTTTAACTTAGACAATGGTGAAGTAAAAGTCGTTAACAATATCCCAGAATTACTCGAATTATCTATAGATAATCCCAATAAATTTAAAGAACACATGGACAGAGGAGATTTTGAGCGTTGGCTGGATAATATAGAGATAGGAGAAACAGAACTAGCAAATATAGCTCAGGCAACTCGAGAGAAGAATGATGATGAGTGCCTACATTATTTTCTCAGAGAATGCTGTCTAGTCTTGATTGAGAGAAACCCTTAATATTTCCTAACAAAAACTTGATTTGATCGCCAACTACCTGCAAGATAAAGAAAGAACGAATGAGATAGGAATTTACAAGGGGACAAAAATTAAAATCTTTCTGATTTCAAGCTACCAACGACCAGCGCTAGTCACTGAAACCTGAAACCTGATAACTGAAAACTGAAACCTGATAACTGATAACTGAAAACTGAAAACTGATAACTGATAACTGAAATGACTCGATCCTATTTTGCTACCACCGCTAGGGGACTAGAAGAAATTGCCGCTAGGGAATTAGAATTCCTAGGGGCCAAAGAAGTGAAACCCGTATTCACCGGAGTCCATTTTCAGGGAGATCTGGCCCTACTCTATCGAGTCAATCTTTGGTCAAGAATTATTTTTCGGGTTTTGGTTCCCATTGCCGAAATTCCCTGTGGGGATGGGAAGGAACTGTATGATGGTATTCAAGCCATTGATTGGCGAGATTATCTCAGCAGTGAGGAAACTTTAGCGGTACAATGTACGGGAACGAACGATCGCCTCAATCACACCCATTACACCGCTTTAAGCATCAAAAACGCTATTATCGACCAACAGCGTCAACAGGGGAATCCCCGTTCTTTTGTGGATACAGAAAATCCCGACCTGCAAATTAACGCTCATATCGAGAAAAATCGCTGTGTGCTTAGTTTAGATAGTTCTGGTCACAGTTTGCATCGTCGCGGGTATCATCGGGCCATGGGAGTCGCACCTCTGAAAGAAAGTCTTGCCGCTGCTTTGGTAGAATTATCAGCATGGCAGGATGATATGGTGCTTTTGGACCCTTTCTGTGGTTCGGGAACCATTGTCATCGAAGCGACGTTAAAAGCTTTAAATATTGCCCCCGGTTTATCCCGTTCCCAGTTCGGATTTCAGAAATGGCCAGACTATCAACCGGATTTGTGGCAATCTTTGCTTCAGGAAGCTAAAGAAAAACAAAAATTTCAGCTAAATGCGCCAATTTATGCTAGTGATGCCGATTACGAGGTTTTGCATCAGGCCGAGGATAACGCCTATTTTTGTCAAGTGCAGGACTATATTAATTTTAGCTTGCAAAGCATCACCGACTTAGAACCGACGAGCGATCGAGGGATTATTCTCTGTAATCCCCCTTACGGCAAAAGATTGGGTAATACCGAAGAATTAGGGGCTTTATATAAATCCTTCGGTGATGTCTTAAAACAGAGGTTTAAGGGTTGGACAGCCTATATTTTATCGGGAAACAAAGAACTGACTAAACAAATCGGTCTGCGTTCTTCCCGTCGCACTCCCTTGTATAACGGTTCTTTGCCCTGTACCCTCTTAAAATATGAGTTGTATTAACTACATCAAAACCTTGAGACTGTCAAGAGCTAAATGAACATTTTGACGAACTGAGGCAGCCGAAGTGTGTAGATCCAGACGTTCAGCATCGGTCAAACGCACTTCCAGAATACTTTCCACACCCCGACATCCTAGGCGACAGGGAACCCCCAGATAGACATCCTGTAAACCGTATTCACCCTTAAGATAGGCTGCCGCCGGCAGTAAACGGGATTGATTTCTCAATATCGTCTCGACCATGGTACAGGCAGAGGAAGCAGGGGCATAATAAGCGCCGCCAGTTTGCAGTAATTTGACGATTTCAGCCCCACCGTTGCGAGTTCTCTCCACTAAACGGTTAATTGTTATCTCGTCCATTAATTCGGTAATCGGCACACCACTGACGGTACAGTAACGGGGTAGGGGCAACATTAAATCACCGTGACCACCCAAAACCATAGCATGAACGTCGGCGGTACTAACCCCCAATTCCATGGCGATAAAGGTTTGTAAACGGGAAGAATCGAGGACTCCCGCCATTCCCATCACTCTTTGGGGGGGTAAACCGGTCGATTGCCAGACTAGATAGGTCATCACATCCAGGGGATTAGTGATGACAATAAAAATGGCTTCCGGAGAATACTTGAGGCATTTAGTGGCGGCCTCGACGACAATTTTAGCATTGACATTCATGAGATCATCGCGACTCATGCCCGGTTTTCTGGCTAATCCAGCCGTAATCACGACAATATCCGAGCCTGCCGTGTCTTCGTAGTTATTAGTGCCAATAATCTCGCTGTCGTGCAGTTCTATGCCCTGAGCTTCCATCAAATCTAGGGCAATACCCTGGGGCAAACCATTGACGATATCGAGGAGAACCACATCGGCGAGGTTTTTTTCGGCGATGCGTTGGGCCAGGGTGCGTCCGACGTTGCCAGCACCAATAACCGAGACTCGGGGCGATTGACAGGGGATGAGTGTATCGTAGAAGTCAACCATGGTTTATGGATGAGGCAATTCCTCATCAGGCGGGTTCCAGTTGTTCGAGCTTTAGCCACACACTGGGGGTGGGAACACAGAATTTAATCAAAGCATAATCATCTTTTACATCCAAGACTTCTGCTGTCGAGTCGAATATATAACTGGGTAAACGGCGATCGCTGGCTAGGGCTTCGAGGCTATTTTCTAGGTTTCCCGTCACCACGCGGACTAAAGCTCCTTTCTTAATTGTAGCTGCCATGTTTTTCTGGTTAAATTTGCTGGGGGTTTCCCCCATAAATTGTTACATATTCGGGTAGACCTCTGACAAGAGCTTTTTTCAGTCATCGGTTTACTGATGACTAATACCAAAGGCCGAATCTAAAACCTAATTGGTTAGGCTCAAAGCTTTGATGTACTTAGGTGGCTGGTTATAATTAAATTAAAAATGGATTTTAGGTTCGATCCCCCCTGCCCCCCTTATTAAGGAGGGTGCCGATCCCCCCTTAGTCCCCCCTTAATAAGGGGGGCATCTGAAAGTTTTCAATACCTACCTACTTAGTTTTTACCCTTGTTTTTAGGTGGGAGAATTGCCAGATTCTTTCTTGTGCATGAGTGCCTGTCGCCCCTTGCCTTTAGAAACTAATAACTGATTCCGGGCTGATGGCTTTTTGGCTTAAGATAAAGTTTAGCCCTCGATCGAGTTCTCGTGTTTTCATGGTTTTACAACTGCGCGTCTATGTTCCCGAACACCCTCTGGTTAAGCATTGGCTGGCGATCGCCCGCGATCAAAATACCCCCTCGGTACTGTTTAAAACAGCGATGACGGAACTAGGGCGCTGGTTAACCTACGAAGCAGCCAGGCAATGGTTGCCGACCCTGGAAACTAGCGTTAAAACCCCTCTAGCGGAATGTCCCGCTACTTTTATCGATCCTAGCGTACCGATGGCCGTAGTCCCGATTTTACGCGCAGGATTAGCCTTGTTGGAAGGGGCGCAAAGTCTTTTACCCCTAGCTAGTACCTATCATCTCGGTTTAGTCAGAAATGAGGAAACCCTGGAGGCGAGTTGTTATTTAAATAAATTACCGGCTAGTTTTGATCCAGCCACGAGAGTGTTAATTCTCGAACCGATGTTAGCCACGGGGGGATCAATTTCAACGGCAATGGCAGAAATTACCAGCAGAGGCGTTGATCCTGCCCTAATTCGCCTGATTTCCGTGGTGGCTGCCCCGCCGGCTTTACAGAAATTGAGTCAGAATTATCCCAGCTTGAACATCTATACGGCTATTATCGATGAAGGATTAAATAGCCGCGGTTACATCGTGCCGGGGTTGGGCGATGCCGGCGATCGAGCTTTTGGAACCTATTAGGAGAAAAACGGATTATGAGTCAGCGAGATGGGTTTGCGGGCGGTTTTTTGGCTGGTGCGATTGTCGGTGGTTTAGTGGGCGGTGTTTTGGGGACAGTGTTGGCTAATCGCAGCCGTCGCGCTTTAGCAGATGGTGATAATCAGTCTTTTTTGGAGGAGATCCGCAATGGGCGCTTGACTCCAGAGGAAGGTATGGAAATGGCCCGCCGCAGTTTAGAAGATAAAATTGCCCAGTTAAATCTAGCGATCGATGATGTGCGTCAACAGTTAGGATCGGTACAGGAAAACGGCAGCGATCATTAAATAGGGTTGGCTGAATAAATCTCAAAACCTTTATATAACTGTGAGTTAGGGATAGGTATAGCCGCCTCTTAAAAGTTGCCAAACATTAATCAAATCAAGGAGAATTTATTCTCAATTATCAAAATTGAGACAGTTTGTGCCGCTTAAATAAAGAGATTTTGATAACTAAATTAAAGCATATCTAAAGAGTTTTGAGTTAAGAGTAAAACTTCAAGTTTTCATTCAGAATATAGCGTTTCTTAAGCTAGTGAGGTACACCTATTCTTCTTTCCTTTCGTCTAAAGCCCATAACTTTTGTACCTCAGCAGACTGAAGAAAGCTATGGTTTAAGAGTCATGAGAAGAAAAACATAGGGAAAAAAAGCAAAAAAAAAGTTAGCGGACAAAGAAGAGGTGGTCAAGTAAATGGGATGGGAGGAGTGAGATATTCCGATAAAAAAAGATTCGTAGAATTCATCAAAAAAGGAAATTGAGAAACTTTTTATGAAGTGGTAAAAGTTTTTTATACAAAAATCATTAAAGAATGGGTGGAAGCGGGGAATAAAGAGGAGGATTCTGATTCTCGATAATGCTAGTGTTCACAAAAAAACGGATGTTGTTGGTAAAATTGCTGAAAATATGCCCAACTTAATTTTAGAGTGTTTACCCGCATATAGCCCAGATTTAAATATCATTGAATTGCTCTGGCACTCGACAAAAGAATTTATCGCTCATCGACTTTTTAAATCAGTTGAAGAATTAGAATCTAGGTCTAATTATTAAGTGGGATCGCAAGTTGAAAAACAAGGGTAATTCTGTTAACGCAATTTAAATTACGAACAGCTTACTGCACACTTAAAACTCAAATCTGATAACTGATAACTGATAACTGATAACTGATAACTGTCTTACTCGGCCTTTACCAAACCCTGAGAGCGAATACAGGCCTGTTCCCAGCGACAATCGGGATTAACTTCCACTGGTTTGAGTCGCGCCCAGATTTCGCCTTGATCATCGGCATAAAAACTATCGATAATAGCAGGAATACGAGTACCAAAAGGTTCAGTAATCAGGACAGAATCGGTCAGATTAAATACTTCGCCATTAGCTCCCGTCGCTTTTTCGATGACGGGAATTTCTGCTTTGGGAATCGGTTTTCGGAATGGAGGAGCCGAATCGAAACGGGGACGGAGAGGAGATTTTATCTCACTACTGACTGATTTTACCGTTTCCTCGGCTGGTTTTTCCTCAATTATTTCTGGAGGGGTTTCTGGAGGTTTGGGGGGTACTGCAGCCCTAGAACCCTTTTTAATAATTTGTAGAGGTTGTAGGGGAGGAGTGGTTTTAATTGGCTCTTCGGGAGGTTCAGGGGTGCTAGGGGTTTTCTTCGGGGGACGTGGCATGATACGACAAGGAAAATAAAAACTATAGGATTATTGAAGCATATCGAGCCGCTAACCCGCTCGACCAGTGCTTGTGTCAATTTTGCTGTGGCTAATTCTTCCCTGGATCCGGGCCAGATACCCCGCACTATAGCTATCTAGGAATTAGTCGATTCCCCTCTCCTCTCCAACTTATTGAAAAAACTTCTCATTAAGTATTGACAAAAATTCCTAATAAGCTTATAGTTATTTATAGTGTTCTCCTCTTAAGGATCGGCAGTGGAACCGCGCGGCAGTCTCTAACAATGCGGTTCCCATTTTTTTTTTGGAACGATAGAAGGCTTTTAACGTCTCTAAACTTCTAGGTTTCCTCATCCTTTGGCTTTTATGAACGATAATTCCGACCTGTACCTCGATCATCTCACCCATGCGGATACTGTCATCACTGCTGAAATTGTCGAGCATGAGAGTCAATCAACAGATGAGACAGATTGGGCAGCTCTATCCTCTCATTTACGTCAACAAAATCAAGAATTACAAGCGGAGATCTGGCGACGGGAGCAAGCTCTGGCGGAACTGCGATCGCGGTTAGCCGAGCAACATCGTCGCTGGCAAAGTTGCGATACCCTAATCCAGCAGCAAAACGAGGAACTGCAATACGAAAAGCAACAATTACAGCGAGCTTTAGGAGAAATCGAACAGTATCGTCAAGCAGAACAACGGCAACCGATGATTATTGCCAATTTGACCGCAGAATTGACCCGCACGCGCCAACAATTAGCCCGTTTAGAGCGAGAATGTGCCTTAATTCAGGAAAGTTATCAGGAAAAAAGCCAAAAACTGTGCAACTATGACCAGCAATTGCAGGAATTACGCACCCGTCTCCAACGTCAGCAACGCTACACCCTCCAGTATAAAGCGGCCTTGGCCCAGTATTTCCAGCGCGGTAGCGATCGCAATTTTTCCCCAGATTTAGCCATTGTTGACAAGGCAGCTGCGATCGAGCCTTGGTCTCAGACAGAGAATCAAGAAAACGATGAAGTGGCTCCCATCGATGATTTTGTAGCGGAATTAGAGACTATTGAGCCAGTAGAATCCTTAAATAAGAAAGACAGGGATTGGCCCGCACCTATCATCTCTCCTTCCCCGAAATATTCCTCTTTTCGGGTTGATTTGCCCACTTTTATTAAATATCGCCAAGAAAAAGATAATTCCTGAACAACAGAAAGAGAGCCGGCGACTGTCCATGTTTCGTCTCGGCTCTCTATTCTGGTTCGCTCCTCACACTAATTAAAACCTATCATAAGCTGATGGTTTTGTCCACTAAATTCACAAAAGTTAATATTTTTATAGTTCCGTCATCGGCAGCAGTTGCCATTTTTGACGGAGAAGAAGGTTAAGTAGTTTTTGACTGACGCTAATCAGGATTAATCTCGATCGCTGAATTGGGGCCGATTCTCCGATAATGCGACAGTTACGCTCAAAATTGAGCATCGCTTCGCACAAATTCGCAGTTAGGGGATAGAGTTTCTGGCCTTCCCAACAATCGCAAACGGTTAAAATTTGCAGGATTAAGGCTATTTCGGCGGGATGATGCCATGATAATAGTTCAGACTCGGTTAATCTAATTTTTTCCCGATTGAGCAGTTGTAACAAACTAGAATAGCGAGCGTGGGTATATTGAAATAAAAAGAAAAATTCTCCTTCGGGATGGAGAGGAAGCTGATCGGAGAAAAATTTATCAATTAAATCGTTTAGTTTCAGTAACCAAAAGGACAAAAATTGCTGATCTAATAATAATTCTAGCCATCCTTCCCTAAGCTGAATTTGTGGAAAAAGGGCGATTAAATGGTTAAATATGGTTTGACATTGAGCGGGTGTAAAATAATAAAACAGAGGTGAACGATAGAGGATACTATCAGTTTTTTGGCAACGATAGAAAGTTAATTTATGGTTGTTTTCTGGAAAAAGATTAATTAATTGTTGTTTTAAACAATGCTCGATCGAGGGGTGATTGCAGATAAAATTCATACTCAGAAGGGTAAACGTAGTTGCGTGCGCCCAAAACGTCCTCTAGATATTTCCACCAAATTGAGATGCACCCAAATTATCCCTATTCTTCTTCCTTCCACACAAACACCAGAAGAGCCAGTTTTCGGATATTGTAGTAGATATCTATGGGGGAAATCCAGATATATTCTAGAACGTGAGGTGTGGAAACTGACGCGATTGCCCATAAAAATGCCAGGTTTTTGAACGTGGACTCGTTGAACCAAGAATCCCGAAGCGCTGGGGTGGGAGTGTCAATCGGATTCTCTCAGGAAACCCGCTTTCTAAATTGCAGTAAGATTGAGGGCATAGTATGGCAATTTCGTAGGCGATGAAGGCAGCGGCAGTTATTGAACAGTACAAAAACGGGCGGCGGGATTTCCGGGGGGAATCCTTGCGGGGTGGTAACTTTCGCGGTGCGGACTTAGCGGGGGCGGATTTCAGTGGTTGTGATATACGCGGGGCAAATTTTAGTCGGGCGAATTTGACGGGAGTGAAGTTTGCTGGGGCGAAGGCGGGATTGCCGAAGCGGTGGCTGCTGTTTTTGCTGGGGTTGGCTTTGGTGTTAATTGTGATTTCGAGTTTTTTCTCCGCCTTCGTCGGTTATATGGTGAGCTTAATTTTTTATTCCAATCCAGAAAAACAAGTTACTGGTTGGTTCACCTTAATTTTTCTCATCTCCACTTTCCACATCGCTTGGCGCAAAAATATTTTGACCGTAGCAGGAGCCTTCGCCTCAGTCGGAGTCTTCGCCTCAGTCGGAGTCTTCCTCGGAGTCAAAGTCGGAATTGTAGCCGTAGGCTTAGCCGGAGTCGGAGCCGAAACCGGAGCCGTAGCCCTAGCCGTAGCCGTAGCCCTAGCCGTAGCCTTCGCCTTCGCCGGAGCCGGAGCCGGAGCCCTAGCCGGAGCCCTAGCCGGAGCCGTAGCCGGAGCCGGAGCCCTAGCCCTAGCCGGAGCCGGAGCCCTAGCCGGAGCCCTAGCCGGAGCCCTAGCCCTAGCCGGAGCCGTAGCCGGAGCCCTAGCCGAAGCCGTAGTCGTAGCCGTAGCCTTGACATTATTTTTCTGTTGGCTCGGTTGGCTGACCCTTAAACAGGAAAGCCGCGATCCTTGGTTGCGTAAAATTGTGATAGCCTTTGCTGCTATTGGTGGCACATCCTTTTTTCAAGCCAATTTAACCGCAATAGATTTTACAGGAGCCACCTTAAAAAGTACCAATTTTAATCAGGCAATCTTGAATAAAACAATTTTTAAACAAGCAATTAAATTGGAATTAGCCCGCCCCGGCCATACCTTATTAGCCAATCCCCAAATTAGAGAATTTCTGATTGATTCCCGCACCGGAAGCGGAAAAGACTTTGCCCAAGCCAATTTACGGGCGGCATACCTGGAGGGGGCAAACCTGCAAGCTGCCAACTTGCGCCTAGCGAATATCAGTGAAGCCAGCTTGCAATACGCCAATCTTGCGGGGGCAAACCTCAGCGAAGTCAACGCCGTCAATACGGATTTGCGCCATGCTACTCTGACGGGTGCTTGCGTGGAAAATTGGAATATTGATGCTACCACCCAACTGGATGAGGTGGATTGTCAGTATATTTATCTGCTTAATGGGCAAAAAGAGCGCCGCCCCAGCAGTGGCGAATTTCAACCGGGCGAATTTACTAAATTGTTTGCCGAAATGTTCGACACCGTTGACCTCATTTTCCGCAATGGGGTAGATTGGAAAGCTTTCATCGCTGCCTTAAAAGAAGTACAAGTGCAGAATGAAGATACGCCGCTTCAGATACAGAGCATTGCCAATAAAGGAGATGGCGTGATAGTGGTAAAAGTCCATGTACCGCCCGATACTGATAAAGAGAAAATTCATCAAGAATTTAACCAAAATTATCAACTACAACTCGCAGCCATTGAAGCCCAATATAAGGCACAACTCACCGCCAAAGAGACAGAAATTGCCATCTATCGCCAACAAAGTGTTGATATGATGGAAATTACCAAAACCCTCGCCAACCGTCCCATCCATGTAGAAGCAAAAGCCATGAGCAATAGTAACGACAGTTCCCCAAATATTACCATCCGCGATATTAATAATTCTGCCGTCAATTTCGGCGAAATCATCGGCGATGTAACCAATACCATTAACCAAATTGCAGCCGATGCTTCCCCAGAAAATGCCCAACTTAAAGCCTTACTGCAAG
Organism: Microcystis sp. Msp_OC_L_20101000_S702; assembly: GCF_007095705.1. Lineage (NCBI taxonomy): Bacteria > Bacillati > Cyanobacteriota > Cyanophyceae > Chroococcales > Microcystaceae > Microcystis > Microcystis sp. Msp_OC_L_20101000_S702. Next base: position 1,536 of record NZ_SFBO01000171.1, on the reverse strand, counting down.
AACTAACCCAGGCGATTGAAATTGACAGCCATTTAGATGAAGAAGAAAAAGCCGAAGCCGCCAATCAAGTGAAAAAGATTGCCCAAGCTAGTCAAAATCCTGATGATGCCGGACTGCAAAAGAAAGCCCAACGAGCAGTTAATTTTCTCGAAACAATTGCTAAAGCTTTGGAACCTGCCAGCAAACTTGCCCAAGCCTGTCAAAAAGCCTTACCGATAATTTTGAAAACATTAGGCTTCTGATAGGTTTGTAGTTGCGCTTTAGCGCAGTTCTAGTTGAGGCTATAGCATCCTCGTAACTGTTTTACCGTCTCTTTTAGCCATTGATTATAATCAGTTTCGTAGGCAGTTGACGACATAATTTAACTCTCCATAGAAAATTACTTAAATGGCTTTCTAAGTAGGTAGGTGTTAAAAGTTCTCAGAAACCCCCCTTATCAAGGCGGGCAGGGGGGATCGAACCCACAATCCATCTTTAATTTAATTATAACCAGCTACTTATCTAGGGTTGGCTGAATAAATCTACTTTTCTTGCACAGGAGAATTACGGTCAGGAAATTCTAGCAAATATACTCCATCCCCGTCTATTAAGAAATATTACAAGAAACATGAGTAGATTAAGAAAGGTTAATGGGTGTATCCATTGATAGATAGGGGTTTCTGGTTTTTGTAGTATATATGCACTCAATAAGTTCAGATATATAGAAAAACTGGCGATTACGATTCATGACGGTTATAGTAATGTATAATGTAATGTATATAATTAAACTGGCTATGGTCAGCAAAATCCGCAAGCAAATTTATATCGAAGCCGAGCAGAATAATTTACTGAAAGAGAAGGCCCGACAGACGGGACTGAGTGAGGCCGAGATCATCCGACAGGCGATTGACCAACACATAATTTCCGTCAAATCTCCTACCCCGAACTTGAGCGCTTGGGAGCGAGAAAAGGCCTTTATCGCCGGTCTCGAAAACCGCCCATCACAACCGGGTAAAAGGGATTGGCAAAGGGAGGATCTCTATGAACGATAGAGTCCTGCTCGATACCAATATTCTGGTCTATCTCTACGATATCGCCGAGAAAAGCAAACGGGAACGGGCATTAACCGTTGTCGATGACCTGATCCGCACCACCCGCGCCGTCATCAGTCCGCAGGTGATGGGAGAATTCTTTCAGGCCGTCACCCGCAGCCGTCGCCCCCTGCTAACCCAGGAAGAAGCTCTGGCCCGCATCCGTCAATATCTAATAGCCTGTGAGGTAGTTCCGATCACCGAGTTGATCGTTCTGGAAGCCACCCGTGGAGTAGAAAGTTACCAGTTTTCCTACTGGGATGCCCAGATCTGGGCGACCGCTCGCTTAAATCAAATCACCACGGTCTATAGCGAGGATTTTAATTCCGGGGCTACCATTGAGGGAATTCATCGGAAATTTTGGGTCTGAAACCCCGCCGTTCTAGGTTGGCTTTACGTTAGAATTAAAAGGCCAGTCTCGAAAACCAAGTGGACGGCGCAGCACCTTGAAAACTCGGCTTAGGGG
>NZ_SFBO01000170.1:0-12124 GCF_007095705.1 Microcystis sp. Msp_OC_L_20101000_S702 | reverse complement strand
GATCAAAACCACTTTATTAAGGGGGGATTAAGGGGGGATCAAAACCACCTTATTAAGGGGGGATTAAGGGGGGATCAAAACCACCTTATTAAGGGGGGATTAAGGGGGGATTAAGGGGGGATCAATCTTCTATTTGATTAGAACTACTTACTTAAAAGTTAATTATTGCCATCAACAGATTCATCAAAATTATCTAGATTTAGCTGAAAAAGCCCACCTCAAGGTTGGGGTGAGTGAATTAAATTCCACCCTCGTTATTATTCTTCTCTACCCATGACTAACTCTTTATATATCAGCACGACGGCAACGGGAAGCGGTAAAGCGTTAGTAGCTTTAGGAATTATCGACTTAATTCTCCGCAAAACTAATAAAGTTGCCTTTTTCCAGCCAATTGTTCTCGACTGTTCCGAAGGTCATCGGGACGAAGACATTGACTTAATCCTCAATTATTTTAAATTAGAACAAACCTACGAAGAAGCCTTCGGTTTATGTTACGAAGAAGTTAAGGATTTATTGGTACAACAAAAATTTGATGAAATCATTGAAAGAATTATCAAAAAGTTTAAAAACTTAGAAAAAAAATATGATTTTATCCTCTGTGAAGGTTCCGATTATCTGCAAGAAAATTCCGCCTTTGAATTTGAACTAAATACAGAAATCGCCAAAAATCTCGGTCATCCCATCTTAATATTAGGTAATGCCCACAATCGCAGTATCGAAGATGCCCTTAGTCCGATCCTGATTTCCTGCGACACCTACCAAGATAAAGGTTGTACGGTGATTGGGATTATTATCAATCAAGCTGAAGAGGAAAAAATAGAGGAATTACGGAAAACCCTGACTAAAATTTTTCCTCCCCAAGAATATGCCCTAGGAGTGATTCCCCACAATGCCAAACTGAGCAGCCCGCGAGTGGCAGAAATCGCCCAACAATTACAGGCAAAAGTTCTCTACGGACAGCAGAGATTAGACAGTTTAGCTAGTAACTTTCTGGTGGTGGCCATGCAGATGCAAAATGCCCTAGAGCGGCTAAAAGAAGACAGCTTAATTATCACGCCTTGGGATCGCGGCGATGTGATTATCGGGATGTTACAGGCCCACCAATCGGCCAATTATCCCCAATTAGCCGGTATAGTCTTAACAGCAGGTCATAACCTCAATCCTTCGATCGCCCGTTTAATTGACGGTTTGCCCGATCCCTTACCGATTCTCTCCGTCACCACCGATACCTACACTACGGCCGAACGCATCCACCAAGTGCGAACCACCCTGACCTCGACGGACTACGATAAAATTAACCTCAGTCTGCAGCTTTTTCACAGTAACATCAATCTTGATCGCCTAGAAGCGCAAATTCGCACTTTGCGGACCCAGGGGATTACCCCGAAGATGTTCACCTATAATCTCGTACAACAGGCCAAAGCGCAAAAACGTCACATCGTTTTGGCCGAAGGGACCGAACCGCGCATCCTCCAGGCGGCCACAGTTTTAATCGAACAGGATATCGTCGATTTAACCCTTTTGGGACAACCGGACGAGATCGCAATGGTGATTAAAAAACATGGTATCACTCTCGATCTCGATCGCCTGCAAATTATTGACCCCGTGGCTAGTCCCCATTTTGAAAGCTATGTGCAGACCCTCTACGAAGCGAGAAAAGCCAAGGGAATGAATCTCGACATGGCCCGGGATTATGCACAGGATGTCTCCTATTTTGGCACTTTAATGGTGTATCAGGGCGATGCTGATGGTATGGTATCGGGGGCAGTGCATACCACTCAACACACGATTCGGCCTGCACTCCAGATTATCAAAACTAAGCCCGATTGTGCGATCGTCTCCTCGGTCTTTTTTATGTGTCTAGAGGATCGAGTCTTGGTTTATGGGGATTGTGCGGTCAATCCCGACCCCAGTGCCGAGGAATTAGCCGAAATCGCCCTATCTTCTGCCGAAACCGCCCAAAAATTCGGAATAGAGCCGCGAATCGCCCTGCTTTCCTATTCTTCGGGTCAATCGGGCCAGGGAGAAGACGTGGAAAAAGTACGACGAGCGACCAAAATCGCTAGGGAAAAACGCCCCGATTTGAAGCTAGAAGGGCCGATTCAGTACGATGCGGCCGTGGATAAGGAAGTAGCTGCCCAAAAAATGCCGGGGTCAGAGGTAGCGGGCCAAGCAACGGTGTTTATTTTTCCTGACCTGAATACAGGTAATAATACTTATAAAGCCGTGCAGCGGGAAACGAAAGCTTTAGCGATTGGTCCAATCCTACAGGGATTAAAAAAACCCGTCAATGATCTCAGTCGCGGTTGTACCGTTCCCGATATTATCAATACGGTGGTAATCACAGCCATTCAATCCCAATCTTTTTGAGTTATCAGTTAGAAAACGGGTTTCTCAAAAAAACCCTTTTTCTGGAATATGCTTATACCATTTCTCTAAATGAAAACTACACATCGAATTTAAGTCACCCTTTTTAAGGGGGATTTAGGGGGATTAAACTTCTGTAGTCAGACTTTGGAGAATTGGTATTATTTCCTCCCGACCGGGCCAGAGCGGGAATCAAAACTATCTCAATGGAGCGAGATGAATCGCGACCAGAATAAAACTAACGCGGTAGCGTTTCCACTTTCGGGGAGTTTTGGTTCTCGACGTATTTTTTTAGTTGTTCGACAGTAACGTCGCCACAACTAGCCACGAAATAAGCTCCCGTCCAAAAATAGGGTTTGTTGTCGAAATACTCGGCCGCCAAATACGGAAATTCTTGTCTAATTAAGCGACTACTAACTGTTTTAAGGTTAGCGATTAGTTTGGTCCATGATTGTAATTATAGCGTTTCCTGTTCGCAAGAGATACATTATCGATGGTGAAAAGCTTAATTAGCAAAGGTTAAACTGTGCCACACAGGTGTGAGAACCGCTATAGTTGATATCCTAGGCAGTAAGTGTTATAATTTAACTATACATCACGCTCACGAAAGACAGTGATAACGCTTACCTACCAGTACAAACTAAAGGTAAACAGACAACAGGAACAGGAGATAATCCACATTCTTGATGTTTGCAAAAGCGTTTATAATTACGCTCTTTCAGAACGGAAAGATTGGTTAAACTCTCGAAAGTGTCTTGCGGATCACTGTTCGCTAGTTTCCGAGTACATAATTCCTGCGGATGAACCCTATCCTAATTACTTCGTTCAAGCTAAAAATCTAACGGAAGCTAAAAAAGTTTACCCGATATTAAAGACGGTTAACGCTCAAGTTTTACAGCAAGTCTTAAAAACTTTAGATAAGGCGTTTAACCAGATGAAATTGAAAGGCTTCGGCTTTCCTAGATTTAAGAAAAAGATGCGGAGTTTTGTTTTTCCTGCGCTGTCAAAAAGCTTTCTAGGTGACGAATACTTAAATTTTCCACAATTGGGAAAAATTAGAATCAGGCAATCTAGAGAATACCCGTCTGGGTTCGAGCCTAAACAAGCTCGAATTATCCAAAAAGCGTCGGGATTTTACGTTTCGGTTTCCTTCCAATCTACGGAATTAGTTCCCGATATGACAGTGGGGAAAACCTGTTTAGGAATTGACGCGGGGATTGAGAGTTTTGTTGCTACTTCACGGGGAGATTTAATCAAAGCCCCTCGATTTTTGTTGAAAGTACAGAGTAAGCTTAAATTGCTACAAAGACGCTTGAAACGGAAAACTAAAGGCTCTAGCAATTGGTTAAAACTTCAGGAGAAGATAGCAAGATTACATGAAAAAGTGTCTAATACTCGTAGAGATTGGCACTTTAAATTAGCTCATTACCTTTGTGATCTTGCTGATAATATCTTTGTCGAAGATATTAACTTCATTTCCTGGTCTAGAGGGATCGTTAGAAAACAATCTCTGGATTCGGGCATCGGTAGTTTTATTAACGAGATACTACCGTTTGTCGCTTGGAAACGGGGGAAATATTATCTTAAGGTCGATAAAAACGGAACTTCCCAGGAGTGTCCGAATTGTGGCGCGATTACTGGCAAAAAGTCGTTATCAGAAAGAGTTCACCGGTGTGATTCTTGCGGCCACATTGAACCGAGAGACACGGCATCAGCGAAGGTAATCGAGAACCGAGGAAAAAACGCGGTCGGACTGACCGTGTTAGAAAACGCTCGCGGAGGCGATTTGACGGGGATCGACTGGGTTAAACCAGGTCGATCTAGTTAAAAACCTATGAACCGAGAATCTCCCGCTACACCGCGCGAGCGGTTAGCGGGGGAGAGTCAAAATTAGAATGATTAAACCCCAACCATAACCCCGCCTCGATAACCGATAGCCGATAACCGATCGCTAAACATGGATCCATCTTTCGCCCTTACTCTGCAAATTGTCATCACTGTGGTGGCGGGGATTACAGCCCAAGTCATTGCCGAATACCTGAAAGTTCCCAGTATTGTTTTCCTGCTCATTTTTGGGATTGCTTTGGGGTCTGATGGTTGGGAAATTTTACACCCCCAAAGTCTGGGAATTGGTTTAGAAGTCCTTGTTGCTCTCTCTGTGGCGATTATCCTATTTGAAGGCGGTTTAAGCCTGAGCGGACGGGAATTAGGGCGAGTTTCTGGCAGTTTACGCAATCTTGTCACCCTCGGTACTTCCATCACTCTCATTGGTGGCGGTATGGCAGCCCACTGGTTGGGGGAATTTCCCTGGCCGATCGCTTTTCTTTACGCTTCTTTAGTGGTGGTAACTGGTCCGACGGTGATCGGGCCTTTGCTAAAGCAAGTCGCTGTAGATCGACGGGTGGCGACACTTTTGGAAGGGGAAGGGGTATTAATCGACCCTGTGGGCGCAATTTTAGCCGTAGTGGTGCTAAATACGATTATTGATAGTCATTCCCGCCCCATGGAAATTATCACCGGTTTAACCCTGCGTTTAGGCATCGGGGCGGCGATCGGCATTGCTGGAGGCGGATTGTTAAGTTTTATTATAAAAACTTGCAATTTTCTCACTTTTGAGTTAAAGAATCTCGTGGTTTTAGCGGGAGTCTGGGGGTTATTTGGTTTATCGCAATTTAGTCGCAGTGAATCGGGGTTAATGGCGGTGGTAATGGCGGGAATTGTGCTAAAAGCGGCGGCTGTTCCCGATGAGCGGTTATTAAGGCGTTTTAAGGGTCAATTAACCACTCTTTGCGTGTCGGTACTGTTTATTTTACTAGCGGCGGATCTTTCGATCGCCAGTGTCATCGCTTTGGGTTGGGGCAGCGTCCTGACGGTGTTAGTCTTGATGTTGGTGGTACGTCCCCTGAGTGTGGCTCTGTGTACCCTAAAAAGTGACCTAAATTGGCGACATAAGTTATTTATCGCTTGGGTTGCCCCTAGGGGAATCGTTTCTGCCTCTGTAGCTTCTTTATTTGCCATTTTACTCACCCGTGCCGGTATTAATGGCGGTGAAGCGATCAAAGCTTTAGTCTTTTTAACAATTTTAATGACCGTTTTTATTCAGGGATTAACGGCGCGGTGGGTGGCAAAAGGGCTAAAAATCACTTCTTCTGCGGCAACAGGGGCAGTAATCGTCGGTTGTAATCCCCTAGGTCGCTTAATCGGTTGTTTATTCCAAGAACAAGGGGAAAACGTGGTTTTAATCGATACGGATGCCAGGGCCTGTGAACAAGCAGAAGAAGACGGTTTGACGGTGCTGCAGAGTAGCGCACTTGATACAAAAATACTGCAAGAAGCAGGCATCGAATCCATGGGAACTTTTCTGGTTTTGACTAATAATAGCGAGGTTAATCTGGTTTTAGCCCAAAGAGCCAGCGAGGAATTTCATCCTCCCCGGGTGTTGGCTGCCTTTGCGGGAACCCCTAACCCAGATAAAAATAAGGTTAATCAGGTTTTTCTCCCTAGTTTTTCGGTCAAGGAATGGAATCAGTATTTAGACGATAATCAGATTAAATTAGGTAAAACTATCTTTAAAGCCGATGATTTGAGCGAACAACAAACCAGATTAACTAAATTAATCGAAAATGGTGAACTGCTGCCCCTACTATTGCGTCGCGATAATTCCCTACAGGTAGTAACAGAAAGGGAAGAATGGCGCACAGGAGACGAATTAATCTATATTCTGCGCGATTTACGCCCACAACTGCTTAAACGTCTTTCTGGCACTGTCAGAACCCGTTTATCTTTAGAAATCTTACCCGAAGTGGAAATCGCCACCAGTAGATAACTTGAGACTGTTCTATACTATTCAGTGGATTTAACCGGTTCAGGGCTTAAAATAAGCAACTGCCGACCGGCGCTAGATTTAGCGACACCTAGCAGTACGGGATGTTCAGTTTTGGGGGCATCTTGGGGTAAAGCACGAAAAAGGTACAGCCATCCCCCTCTTTCCAGTAATAATCGCCAGACGCGATCTTGCTCCGTATCGGTTAGGTTGCGCTGTTGAATAATGCGGGCTAAATTAGGATCGCCAATGAGACTCTGCTGATCTTCGGGCGTTAGGGCTTCAAAAAGGGGCTGATTGGGGTCAAGATCCCCTGCTTCTTTACCTAAAATGAGCAGTTCCTTGGCACTAATCAGGGTGACAACGGGGAGAGTAGAAGTGGGATTCACCGCATCTCGACGGGCATCCTTTAAACCTTGATCCCGGGCAAGATGGAAGATGAGTAAGAGAATCCAACTCAGGAGAATCAGTTCTGAGACGAGAGGAAGGGTTAACTGACGCTGAAAGCGGGGACGAGGAGCATAGGGTATTTTTCGGCGATTGCGTTGGTTTTGTCTTTTCAGTTGCCAATTTTTCAGTCTAGTTAGCCACTGTTGATATTGCCAGTGAAGGAAAGCAAGGCAAAGGGCGGAAAGCTGAAAAAGTATAGGAATCAGAAGGGCAATAATCAGGGTGTTAGCAATACTTTGAGGCGTACCAAAGAAGACTTGAAGAGGGAGTAATAAGAAGGATTCAACCGGAAAATCGAGGCTGGTGATACCGAGTTGGTAATAGGCAAAGTATGCCCAACGATAGACCCAACCTGTATAGTACAATCCCGCACCAATGAGACCGGCGGCACTGGCAAGATTGAGGAGAATCGTCGGGGGAGAAGGAGTCGTCACAGGGGGCTACTAACGCTAAAAAAGAACGCTAAAATTAAAGTTATTATAGATGATCATTGTAGGGCGAGTTATGGTCAGACGTTTAGAAATTTTATCTGGTATAGCTTTAGTTTTTTTGGGATTTTTGACTGTTTCTAGTATCGCTCAAGCACCCACCCTCGAAGCGGCTTTACCACGATTAGCAAATATTACGTTACAAAATGGCAGAGATTATAAGGGGGTGACGTTAACTCGGTTCGATCGCCCTCAGCGTCGGATTTCTTTTAAGCAAGGGGGTAAGGAGTTTAATCTACCCATTGCCCAAGTGACACAATTAACCTTAGAGGGAGAAACCATCATCAGTATTCCCGAAAACCCGATAATTGTGATTCAGGGAGAGGACAAGCGATGTGGTTCGGTTTATGCTGTACCGCGCCGTTTTGAGCATTTGAGTTTGGTGGAAAAGCAAAAGCGTAAGCAGGTAGAGATTAACTTATCAGATTTGCCTCCAGAGATGCAAAGAGAGTTAACTCAGAAAGGGGCTTATGGTTATGTGTTGAAACAGTTAGAATTTGCTAATGGCGAGTTAAAAGCTGCAGGAGTGGTGCGTTGCCGGGCAAATTAATCACCAAAATTATGTCAATAAAAATCAGTATCAGGATTTTTAGGATTAAGGGATTAACAGGATTAGGTGACTTGTGAAGAGTCTATAATTAAAGGATGCAGGGAATAGGACACCCACCCCCAACCCTATCCTGAGATCAGGATTTTTAGGATTAAGGGATTAACAGGATTAGGTGACTTGTGAAGAGTCTATAATTAAAGGATGCAGGGAATATGATATCTATCCTGAACATTCTCAAATCCTCAAAATCCTGATACTGGCATTATGGAATTAGACGAAATCACCTATAAAATTATTGGTTGTTGTATGAAAATCCATCGAACACTGGGGAATGGGTTTCAAGAAGTCATCTATCAAAGATGTCTCGATATTGAATTAGGAAAAACAGGATTAACCTTTGAAAGAGAAAAAGAACAACTTATCTTTTATGAAGGAATACAAGTCGGAACAAGACGCGCTGATTTTACCGTAGAAGGAAAAGTCATTGTCGAATTAAAAGCGGTAATTCGCCTAGAAGCTGTCCATCTTGCACAAGCAAAAAATTACGTCGTTGCTTATAATTTCCCTGTTGGTCTATTAATTAACTTTGGCGCAACCAGTTTAGAATATAAAAAGATATTTAATAATAAATAACAGGTCAGTATCAGGATTTAGAGGATTAAGGGATTAACAGGATTAAGTTATTGGCAAGGAGTAGATAATTAAAGGATCATAAAGAATATTATATCTATCCTGAAAATCCTCCAATCCTCAAAATCCTGATACTGGCATTGAGGATTAAGGGATTAACAGGATTAGGTGACTTGTGAAGAGTCTATAATTAAAGGATCATAAAGAATATTATATCTATCCTGAAAATCCTCCAATCCTCAAAATCCTGATACTGGCATTGAGAATTAAGGGATTAACAGGATTAGGTTATTGGCAAGGAGTAGATAATTAAAAGATACAGGGAATAGGACACCCACCCTCAACCCCATCCTGAGATCAGGATTTTTAGGATTAAGGGATTAACAGGATTAGGTGACTTGTGAAGAGTCTATAATTAAAGGATCATAAAGAATATTATATCTATCCTGAAAATCCTCAAATCCTCAAAATCCTGATACTGGCATTATTGAGATAATATAAAGAATCATTTGAGTCTGGCGAGGGGAAGCAATGAAGACAGGTTTAGGGATATTACTCAGTCTAGGGCTAGTCGTAACAGCGCCGCATTTGACGGTTATGGCTTCCCCCCTATTGGTGCAGACGGATTTACGTCAAGAAGCCGATCGACTTTATCAAGAAAGTCTTGAATTGTTCCAGTCGGGAACATTAGAAGGCTATCAGGGGGCATTAGGAAAGTTACAACAAGCATTAAAGCTTTATCAGCAACTCGACAGCAAATTAGAGCAAGCCCTCGTCCTCAACGGTTTAGGACGTATCTATGATGCTTTAGGGGAAAAACAGAAGGCTTTAGACTTTTACCAACAGTCCTTACTCCTATCACGGGCAGTGGGGGATCGCTCACAAGAAATCACTGCTCTCAATAATATTGGTGGTGTCTATAATGATTTAGGGGAGAAACAGAAGGCATTAGACTACTTCCAACAGGCTTTACTCTTATCACGGGCAGTGGGGGAGGATCGCTCACAGGAAGCCATTATTCTCACTGGTATTGGTGGTGTCTATGATGCTTTAGGGGAGAAACAGAAGGCATTAGACTACTTCCAACAGGCTTTACCCTTATCACGAGCGGTGGGCGATCGCTCTGGGGAAGCCGTTACTCTCAGTAATATTGGGGCTGTCTATAATGCTTTAGGGGAGAAACAGAAGGCATTAGACTACTTACAAAAGTCTTTACTCCTATCAAGGGCAGTGGGGGATCGCTCACAGGAAGCCACTACTCTCAATAATATTGGTCTTGTCTATGATAATTTAGGGGAAAAACAGAAGGCATTAGACTATTACCAACAGGCTTTATCTCTATCGCGGGCGGTGGGCGATCGCGCAGTGGAAGCCACTACTCTCAGTAATATTGGTCTTGTCTATTTGACTTTAGGGGAGAACCAGAAGGCTTTAGACTACTTACAAAAGTCTTTACTCCTATCAAGGGCAGTGGGGGATCGCTCACAGGAAGCCACTACTCTCAGTAATATTGGTGCTGTCTATGATGCTTTAGGGGAAAAACAGAAAGCATTAGACTACTACCAACAGGCTTTACCCTTAGACCGTGCCGTGGGCAATCGCCAAGGGGAAGCCGTCATTCTCAGTAATATTGGGGGTGTCTATTTAAATTTAGGGGAGAAACAGAAGGCATTAGACTACTACCAACAGGCTTTACCCTTATTGCAGGCAGTAGGCGATCGCAGAGGGGAAGCGATTACCCTCAATAATATTGGTGGTGTCTATTCAGATTTAGGAGAGAAACAGAAGGCATTAGACTACTACCAACAGGCTTTACCCTTATCACGGGCAGTGGGGGATCGCTTACAGGAAGCCATTACTCTCAATAATATTGGTGTTGTCTATTTAAATTTAGGGGAAAAACAGAAGGCATTAGACTACTTCCAACAGTCTTTACCCTTAAGACGGGCAGTGGGCGATCGCGCGGGGGAAGCGATTACCCTCCACAATATCGGGGCTGTCTATTCTGCTTTAGGGGAGAAACAGAAGGCTTTAGACTACTACCAACAGGCTTTACCCTTATCGCGGGCAGTGGGCGATCGCTCACAGGAAGCCACTACTCTCAATAATATTGGTTTTGTCTATCGGGATCAAGGAAAACCAGAAGTGGCGATTGACTCCCTAGAAAAATCCGCTAATCTGATTCTGGAGCTACGGCGGGGGGTTAGCCGTTCCTTGCGGGCAACCTTCCTAGAAAGTGAGCAAGGGACAAGCATCGCCCTAGTGGATCTCCTCATTCGCCAGAATTCCCCTCAGAAAGCTTTTGAATGGGCAAATCTCAGCACCACTTTTGACCTCGTGGATTACGATCGCCTTGCGGGAACGGAAGGACAAGTCAAAAATCCCGTCGCTAATCAAGCCTATCAGGAGTGGAAAGCACAGGCACGGCAACTGGAAGCCCTGCGCCAAGAATTACAAACCAACTTCAGCGACACCCTCTCCCGACAAGTCCGGCAACAAGAAGCCGCCCTCAGCGAACAAGCGGAAATCCTTGTGGAAAAATACCCCGAATTAGCCGATTTACTGGAAATTACCCCCACCGACCTCGCCCAACTGCAAGCCAATCTACCTGCTAATACCACCCTCCTCCAACCCGTCCTACTCACAGGGATAGATAACGTTGAACATACCGTTGCCCTCTTTATCCTCACCCGTACCACCCTTCAGGTTCAGCAAGTTCCCGTCCCTAAAGATCTTAATGAGCGTCTGCAACGCTACGCCAGCCAACTGGAAAGCGACCTAGAAATCGTCGATCGCGCCCTCAGTTACCAACTCTATGACCTGCTGATTCGTCCCATTGAAGCCCAAATTGCCCCGAATCAAACCCTGGCCATCATTGCCACAGGCGCTTTGCAAAGAATCCCCTTTGAAACCCTCTACGACAACCAAACTCAACAGTATCTCCTGCAAAAATATCCCATTCACTACCTCACCCGTCTGAGTAAAGTGCAGCCCCAACCCACGCCGAAAGTCAATAATCCTAGTGTCCTCGTCTTTGCTAATCCCCATCCCACCCAAGCCGAATTAATCGGCACAGAAACTCAAGCCGACTTTCTGCAAAAAACCTATGCCAACAGCCAAATCTACAAACACCAACAAGCTACCCTCGACACCTTTTTAAGTCAATCGCCTCGGTTTCCTATTCTGCACTTAGGCACTCATGGTTGTTTCCGTCCAGAGGGGTGTCCTAGCCTAGGCATGAACGCGAATACCCTACTGTTTGCCAACAAGAGAGAGTATGAACTCAAAGATGCCGTGAAACTGGGACTGCAAAACACCGAACTGATTACTATTGGCGCTTGTGAAACGGCGCGGGAAGTGGATGGAGTCGGTTTGGCGGGTTTGGCCTATGTTTGGGAAAGAGCGGGGGCGAAAACCACCCTCGCCAGTCTTTGGAATGCTACCGATTTTGTGCAATATCCCCAACAAAACAGCCCAGAATTGCCCACGGCGGCGATTTTAAATCAATTTTATACTAATTTACAACAGGGCATGACCAAAGCGGAAGCCCTCCGTCAAGCAAAACTCGCCCATATTGACCTTCATCCTTTCTTTTGGGCGGCGTTTATCCTGATTGGAGATGGTCAAGAGTTGGGAGCAGGTGGCAGGTAGCGGGGAAGCTTTTTTTGGCTCTATTGTCAGCTTAACTCAACCCCACATCCGTCCGATAGTCAGAGGAAAAGCTGGAAAACCCGTAGAATTTGGGGCTAAATTCTCAGCAAGCTGTATAGATGGTTACATATTTTTAGACCGGATTAGTTGGGATAACTTTAATGA
>NZ_SFBO01000017.1:0-20558 GCF_007095705.1 Microcystis sp. Msp_OC_L_20101000_S702 | reverse complement strand
CAGATGCAGAAGCACAATCGTTACAAAATGAATTTGCTCAAGAGGATATTAGCTTTTCAGAAAGTATTTTACCCGATTATTTATCTCACCTTGAACAAGAGGATAAGGAATAAATGCGAGGCGATATTTATCTAGCTGATTTGAATCCGAGTCGTGGTTCAGAACAAGCTGGTATTCGACCTGTTATTATTGTCCAACATAACAATATTGATCGCTTCACTAGCACTGTTTTTGTATAGCGTTTTTCAGTCTGCTGAGGTACAAAAGTTATGGATTTTAGGCAAAAGGCAAGAGGCAAAAGTCAAAAGGGAAGAAAAATATGTGTACCTCACTAGCTTAGGAAACGCTATAATTCCATTAACCAGTAATTTACGTCACGCACAAATCCCCGGAACAATGGTTATTCCCGCAGGACAAGGAGGCTTAAATCAGGAATCAGTAGCCTTATGTTATCAAATTGTTATTATTGATAGACAACGACTTCAACGACAGTTGGGGACACTTTCTTCTAGTTATTTACAGCAATTGGAAGAAGCGATGCGATACACATTAGATTTAACATAAAACACTAATAATATGAATGTTTAATTAGTCTAATTTTCTTTCTGGAAAACTTGAACTTTAAGTCTCCTGGTACTTAGTACACTCGAGGCAGATTCAACCCTGAAGCATAAACTAAAACCATCCAAATTTTCAGAAAAAGAAACCACAAAAGTGGGCTAAATTGTTTCTAAAATACCATAAATTCCCCTTTATTTAGTCAATTGAGTAGGGGCATTTATATCATATTTTTATGTTATCTTGAGGGTATTTATACCGCTTTGCAAAAGGCAAAAGTCTTATACCACAAGCTTTTCATGTTCCTAATTTTTACAATCCAAATCAATCATTAATGCTACCAGTATAAAATAATTAAAAAATAAGTCCACATCCCTATAACTTTGACAACTTTACTCTTCTGGAATAAACTGATAAACCAAACGATGCTGACAGAACAAATTAAACCTTTAGCCAAGCAAAAATATCCACTGCTGATATTGACCAACGTTCTAAACCTTTAATCACTGCTAAAGGCTCATTATTTCCTTCAGTTGCAATATGTACTTTCGGTAATCCTGTTTGAAAAACGGTGACTGACTTTGCTGAAGGATCAATCAACCAACCTAATTCTGTTCCTTGTTGTAAACAGAAAATAATCTTTTCCATCCCTAAGGTAACAGATTGTTCAGGAGACATAATTTCAATAATCCAATCGGGATAACGTAAAAATTGATCGGCCATTTCTTCATCTAGATCTCTTGGCAAATTCTCCCAACGAATCACCGCAATATCTGGCACAATTGAACGTTCTGCAAAAGTACAACGCAATTCAGGTAGAGCATAAGCTAATTTTTGAGGTTTAGTCTGTTGATTAATGGCAGAGGCTAACTCAAATTGTAAGATGCTGTGTTTTCCTTTGGGCATAGGTTTTTGAGTGACAATTCCATGATAATATTCCCTAGCAGGCTTAGTTTCTGGAAGGGCAAGAAATACTTCGAGGGAAAGAGCTTGTTTATCTTCTATTGTGGCAAACATTAATTGATTTCTCCGCTCTTGAGTTGTTTTCTATTATAAGCTCCTGACTCCTTACTCTCAGGACAATTTTTGATTTTTGCCATAAGTCCAATCTAAAAATACGGGTTTTTCTTTAAGCTCTAGCACGAAAAATTTGATTAGCCGTGAGGTTTAACTCTGGAAAAACCCCTGAAATAAGACGTTGATCCTGTTTAAATAAATTACCTTGATATTCTCCATCGATTAATTGATAGATAGAAATGGTGGGTTCTTTGGGGCTGCCGATATATCGGGCCGAACCTTTGGCTAAATAATCGATAATCCAATATTCGGCAATTCCTAATTGTTCGTAGTCGTCGAATTTTTTCAGATAATCATCTCGCCAATTGGAACTGACAATTTCAATAATTAATTTAGCTGATGTTGCCAGAGAAATTGAGGAAGCGGTTTCCCAATAGGGATCGTTAACTAGATTTTCTCTGTCTAAGACAATAATATCGGGTAGATAACCTGTATGGGGGCGAAGGGGTTTTACTGCCGCAGTATTGGGGATAAAATAGGGCAATTGCTGCCGATTTATCTCTAAGAATAGGGTTCCAGAAACAAATCCGCCAATTTCTTCGTGTTTTCCGATCGGTCGCATCATGGGCAATAATTTTCCTGCGATTAATTCGTATTGTTGTCCATCATCGGGATATTGATTAATATAGTCATCAAAAGTCAACAATTGGGGGATAGTTTGGGTTGTGGTCATGGCAGTTAGGGGGAATAAGAGAGATGATTTTTCTAGATTCTAACTCGATTAACGACGTTGCCACCAAGTCAATCCAGCTAGGGTAAATCCTACTAAAGGCATCACTACCATCGCTATCCAAAAAATAGCGTTAGCTTGCAGGGGATTTAAATTAATTCTTCTATTTTCTGGTTCCTTGGCCCGGATAGATAAGGTGGCTGTTTCACCACTGGCTAACCACTGCACAGAATTTAAAAATATATCTCCGTTTAACTGTTGTTCAAACAGTCCATCGCTGGCAAAGCTGGCATTACCAATCACGATTAATTTACCTTTTTTTCCCGTCAGAGCAACTCCTAGATCAAAGGGGCCAGCTAAATCTTTTTCAGGGTTAAACTGGAGATTCTGATCATTTAAATCACTCTCAGCCCACATTTTATCATTAGTAATCATTAAAGATACGGCTTCAATTCCTTCGATGGGGACGGTAGCGATGGGACGAGCAAAGGGAAAGATAGAAATACCGTTAGCAAAATCCCGGGTAATGGGATGATTACCGTAATTGGTAATAATGGGACTAGCCGGACCTAAACCGATGATTTCCCCAGCACCGGAAGCATCAATAATAATCCGATTATCCAGTTTCACACCCCAAGGGGTTAATAAGGGTTCTAATCCGGTTTCGGTTTGAGGGTCAATCATTAATAAAATTTTGCCCCCTTGCTCAAGATAGTTTTTTAACGCGGTGACTTCCTGGGGAAATATTTTTCTTTTGGGACTGGCAATAATAATGACATCGGCATTATTGGGAATGGTGGAACGTTCCACTAGATTAAGTGGTTTTACTTGATAACCTTTTGCTTCTAAACTATTGACTGCTTGCACTAATCCACCTTGAGGCTCTTTGATGGCATTTTCTCCATGACCTTGCAGAAAGTAAGCGGTTAAAGTGCGATCGGTTTTAGCGGTTTCGATGGCGTTACTCAGTTTCGCTTCCGTGAGACTTTCCTCTTCACTAATAGTTTTCAGAGGCTGTTTTTTGTCACCATACTGTAGATAGACTCTGGACAAATTATCATCGGCTAGTTTTTTGAATTCCTGAGCGATATTGGGTTTTTTCTCCGGGTTAACTATCTCGTACTGAAATTGGGGATTTTTGCGTTGATAATTGGCTAAAAGTTCCTGTTCGTTGCCACTGATTCCCCGGGTTGAAAAAATCCAGACTTTGATTGGTTTTGACAGATTGGTTAATAGTCTTTCGGTTTGGGGGGATAAACTAAAGATTTGGTTTTCGGTTAAATCAACTCGATAGGGATAACGGAGGGCGAGAAAGTTAATTAAACCGATAACACCGAGGAAAATAATAGTAGTAATGAGGGTTTGAGTGCCAGTGCGGGTACTTCTTTTTTGCCAAAAGTCTTTGGAAGTGATTACTAATAACAACAGCCACCCTAGAAACAGAATAGCCCCGGCAATTAATAACCCCAGAGAGAGGGATGACCATTGACCGGAGATTAACCCCACGGTTAAGCCGGCACTAGCCAGAAAGAGGGCGGGTATATAGAGAAATTTACCGTATTTTTGCCAGGATCTCATAGTTAGTTTCTTTGATAACGGTCTGCTTCGATAGCTTGAGTAGTTAGGAAGATTCCCAGCAGAATATAACTGAGGAGGATGACTAAACTACTACTGTCAAAAATTCCCCGCACGAAATTGTTAAAGGGTTGATACCAAGATAGATGGGAGAGCAATTCTTTCAAGAAAAATCCGATCTGTTCTCCCACTTCTCCTCCAATGCGATCTCGAAAGAAGGTTTCGGCATTGTTAGCAATTACATCCAGTATCCAGATAAATAAGATGGTGATAAAGGTGATGATGTAAGCAAGAATAGAACTATTGGTGAGGGAAGAAATAAACATCCCGATGGCTAGGATGGCCGCTGCCAGTAAAATTAATCCTAGATGAGCTAGTAAAATACTGGCTATATTCACCGGGGGAACTGCGCTACTAAAAACTACTATTTCGTAAATCCAGAGGGGGGTAATCATCACGGTAAAAAAGGCCAGCACTCCCAATAATTTACCGATGGCTATACTCCAATTAGTCAGGGGGGAAGTGGCTAAAAGTTCTAGGGTTCCCTGTTTTTTTTCCTCTGCGTATAATCCCATAGACAGGGCCGGCAAAATTACCAACAATAAGGAGGATAAGATAATGCCGATGAAAGTGGTCAGAAATTCAGATACCGTATCTCTGGCTACCAGAAATCCCGATTGTTCCTGAATACCAATATCGAGAATAATGCCGTAGAGAAGGGAGTTAAAGAAAAATCCCGCTACTAACCAAAATATCCCCATAATGATATAGGCATTGGCGGCGGTAAAATAGCTTTGAAATTCCTTGCGAAAAATCGCCCAGATATTATTGATCATGCCTCTCCTCTTGGTGATTACTTTCCCCGCTGCCGATTACTTCCAGAAAGATATCTTCTAGGGTTTTACGCGTGCGACGCATTTCTAATAGGTTATAACCATTGTTGACAACTATTCTAGCAAGTTCTGCCCCTAGGTTTGTCCCCGCTTGACCAACAATTTTGAGCAGGTTATCGCCGACTTTTGCTGCTTGCTCGACTTGCGGCAGTTGTTGAAGGATTTCTAGCAGGGAATCCCTATCACCTTCGATCTCAATTTCATAACTGGAACCAGCAGGGGTAGCGGTAGTAATATTATTGGCTACGATGCGACCCCGATTAATAATTGTCGCTCGATCGCAGGTAATACTCACTTCTGGTAAAATATGAGTGGAGAGAATAATTGTATGTTCTCCCGCTAAACTTTTAATCAGATTTCTTACCTCGATAATCTGTTTCGGATCCAATCCTACTGTCGGTTCATCTAAAATAATTACCGGTGGATCGTGTACAATCGCTTGGGCAATTCCCACACGCTGTTTATAACCCTTGGATAACTTGCGGATAATAACTTTTCTTTTTTCTAGTAACTGACATTTGCCTAAAACTAAATCTACCCGCGCTTTTCTATCCCCCGATGAGATGCCTTTAATCCGTGCCACAAAATCAAGAAAACCTTCCACGGTCATCTCTGGATACAAGGGGGGATTTTCAGGAAGATAACCAATGCGACGACGCACTTCTAAGGATTGTTGATGCACGTCGTATCCTGCTATCCTTGCTGTTCCTGTCGTGGCAGGAATATACCCAGATAAAATCCTCATAGTTGTGGTTTTTCCCGCTCCATTCGGTCCCAAGAAACCGAGTATTTCTCCTTTTTCTACGGTAAAATCCACGTCACTAATTGCCGTGGTCGAACCATAAATTTTACTCAGATGTTCCACTTCAATCATAAGCTTTATCAGTTATCAGTTATCAGATGTGAGTTTTCAGTCAATAGTGTTAAGTGACAAGTTCGGAGCTTTCTTTTAACTGATTACTGCTCACTGATAACTGATTTTTCCCAGACTATGATCCTGATTAATTTCTACCACTAGATGCGCTTGTTTGAGCAGGGGGGGCAGAAATAATTGCGGATGTAAACTTTTCCAAAAATACTTGACAAATTCCTCGATTTCTGATGGTGTCATACCTCCTTTTGTTTCGGCCGCCTGTCGCCATTGTAAACTGTAACGGTAGTCAAGGGGATAAAGAATCAGTAAGCGATCGATTTTTGACCACAGGGGTAGATATTCTCGCAATCTTTGATTATTATCCCTGGCGAATTGTCGGTCTTCCTCGCTATTAATCGGATCGGGGGCATGATCAAAGACTGTTTCTTCTACTGGATTCATGCCCACAAACCAACCCTCGAAAAAAAGAATATCAACTCGTTCCACTTGTTCCGGTGCAATTCTATCTCCTTGTCCTCGATGCAGGGACTTGTCAAAACGCGGGATTAAAATCGGACTTTCTTGCTGACAAACCTGTTCTAAAACTTTAATTCCTAATGCTATATCATGAGTACCAGGTGGACCACGCCAGCGCAATCTTTTATCCTTTTGACGCAATTTTATTCGCTCATTATAGGTCTTATAAATATCATCTAAAGAGAGATTATTTACTTTTAAATCAAAATAGGCTAAAATAATCGACATTATGGATGTTAGAGTGGTCTTTCCCGTGCCTTGGGGAGCCAAAATGCCTTGAATCAACGGTTTTGCGTGGCTGCGTAGCTCTAGCGCCCAAGGAATCCACAAGCGCCAACAGCTGATCAAAATCTGATTTGGCTGATTTATCCCTAACTCCTGACATTTTTGCCAGACTCGCGGCCAGAGAATCGTTAATAGTTCCGCCCTTTCCTGTAGGATGAGAGTGTTAGTCTCCCTAAAACTTAAGGATTCGATCTCTAGTAAATCTTCCAGATCCGCCTGACTTAAGGGATTTTCGTCGATTAATCCCTGTAAAATCATCAAAATCTTCATAGCTGTTATATCAGAATTAGGAAAAAAACTGTCCTAATGATTCAGGGGTAATTATCTAGGGTTAGCCACCCATACTAGGAGATTAATCCCGCTCAAGATTTTTTTGAGAGTGTTTTTTAGGGTTATTTGCCCAAAAATGAAGGGTTTGCAGGCAGGCACGGATTCCCATTATATATGTAAGTATATGTCAAGTTCCGTTTTTGGTCAAGGGGTTTGGTCAAAAATCTCTAGCTTTGTCTCCAGTTTCTCAATCGGTTAGACTAAGCATTATTAACATTACTTAACAAAACACCAGATGAATACAGCTGCTCTGACAATCAGGCAAAATTGGCAATGGCAAGGACATTCGATAAACTATATGCAAGCGGGTACTAGAGTCGCAGGAAAACCCCCTTTACTATTAGTCCACGGTTTTGGCGCTTCCACCGACCATTGGCGAAAAAATGTGCAAGGTTTGGCCTCAGAATGGGAAGTATGGGCGATCGATCTGTTAGGATTTGGTAGATCAGCTAAACCGGATCTTGTCTATAGTGGCAATCTTTGGCAGCAACAATTAAACGATTTTATCAAGGAAGTTGTGGGCCAACCGACGGTTTTAGCGGGTAATTCTCTGGGGGGTTACGCTTCTCTCTGTGTGGCTGCTAATCACTCTGAGAATGTTCGGGGATTAATTCTCCTCAATAGCGCCGGTCCCTTTAGCGATACAGAAAACAATCGTCAGCCTAATTTAGCACAAAAATTACTGCGATCGATCTTGCTGCAACCCCAAGCCAGTTATCTCTTATTTCTCTATACCCGTCAACCCAAAACTATCCGTAAAACCCTAGAGAAAGTATATCTCGATCGCAGTGCCATTACCGAGCAGTTAATAGAAGATATCCGTCGTCCTTCCCTGGATGCGGGAGCAGCCAAAGTTTTTGCTTCTGTGTTTAAATCTCCCCGGGGGGAAAATGTGGATATTCTCCTGCAAAAGTTAAGTTGTCCCCTGTTGATGTTATGGGGTGAGGGAGACCCTTGGATGAATACTAGGGAACGCGGGGCCAAATTCCGTCAATACTATCCTTCTCTCACAGAATATTATCTAACTGCCGGTCATTGTCCCCACGATGAAATTCCCACAGAGGTTAACCAGTTGATTAGTGATTGGATGAAAAGCTTATAGAACCGATTTGGTATCTTTTATAATGTAGATGCTAGGCTGAAAAGGTGAAGCGAAAACCTTGTCCATTATTAGGTTGCAGGGAAGAGAGTCTGTAGCCTATTTAACGGCAATAAGTACCTAAGCAAAATTAATTACACATATCTAACCGCCTCTTGCCTCTTGCCTTTCTTCACTAGGAAATTTATTTTGCACGACTACTTACTGGCTCTTCGTTACTTGTTATGGTTCGATAGGGGGGCATAAATTGACTAAATCCTTCTCTGGCAAAAGACTTAATTGATGAGTTCGCTCTAGATAAAAAACAATTGACAAAAATCGCCAAATGCCTTTCTAAATAAGGGTTTCATCCCTTATAACCCCCGTCCATTGCATAACACAAACCGAAGAACCACATTTCTTGAGCAGAGGTGAAGCGATCGCGGGGGTGGAAACGGACAGCGCGATCGATAACGGCGGCTAAATTCGAGGGTCGGTGGGGCGCATCTTTTCGCCAGAGGATTTCACCGGTGTTGGGGTCGCTGGTGAGAGCTTGAGGAGTTTTGCCCGTCAGCAGGAAAATTGCGGTTAGACCCAAGCTGTAGAGGTCGCTGGAGCGAACTGGATGGCCAGCTGCTTGTTCTGATGCCATGTAGCCAGGAGTTCCCAATGGGACTGTTTTATTGCCGCCATTGATATTGTTCACCTCTTTGAAAATACCAAAATCAATGAGAACCGGTTTACCGTCGCTGGCCCGCAGGATGATATTGTCGGGTTTGATGTCCCGGTGGATGATTCCTCGGCCGTGGATGTAGTCGAGGACGGGTAGGAGTTCTCGCAAAATTTTTTCTACTTCCGCTTCCGAGAGGTTGCCTTCTCGTTGGTGTTTTTGACTGAGGGTGATCCCTTCAATCCATTCTTGGACGAAGAAGAAATTTTCCCCTTCTGAAAAGTACTCGTAAAGTTGGGGAATTTGTCGGTTATTTCGCCCTAATTCTTCTAAAATAGCGGCTTCTCGCTGGAAACGTTTTTCAAACCAACCGGGAGTTGGTGCTGTGTTAGTTGTATCATCTGGCTTTAGTTGCTT
Organism: Microcystis sp. Msp_OC_L_20101000_S702; assembly: GCF_007095705.1. Taxonomy (NCBI): domain Bacteria; kingdom Bacillati; phylum Cyanobacteriota; class Cyanophyceae; order Chroococcales; family Microcystaceae; genus Microcystis; species Microcystis sp. Msp_OC_L_20101000_S702. The sequence continues at coordinate 11,615 of NZ_SFBO01000017.1, read as the reverse complement.
GATTACACATTTACGGCGGGAGGGCATACGAGTATCGATCGCGAGGAAAGTTTCGCCAAAACCGCCTCTACCTAGTTGTTCCAAGATTTCATAGCGATTGTTTAGCATTTAATAGCGACTCTCTAATAGGAATGCTGTTATTTTAAAATGGATAAACTTCGTGGGGGTGATTTTTTTTCAACCCTCGCTGCCCGCTGCCCTTGAGCTATTGGTTAGATTAGCAAAAATGGTAAGTAGCTGGTTATAATTAAATTGAAGATAGATTTTGGGTTTGATCCCCCCTGCCCTCCTTGATAAGGGGGGCATTTGATAATTTTTAACGCCTACGTACTTAATTAAGTCCAGAAAACAAAAACTATCAAAAAGTCCCTCCTATCTCCTGCTGTCAACCCATTGATTAGGATTTTTCTTAGCCAAAAACTTTTTTGGCAGCGATCAAAGATTTTAGGCAAGGATGTGGAACGCTTCAGCTGATTTGGTGTAACAGAAAATTGCTGTAGATTTTACAATCTAAGACTTTAATTAGATAGTCAACAACTTACCCCGTCATAAAATTAGGGGGTTTTAAACTCGAATTTTTGATAACCTGAGATGCCTCGATACGGAAAGACTTCACCCCCAAACCTCCCCACTACCCCCTAGCTTTTACCTAGGGATAAAAAAACAAATAGAACAGACAAAAAGCCTGTTCTATTTCTTAGGAGAAAAAAACTTAAACGGTCATGATATCTTTTTCTTTTGTCGTTAATAAATCCTCGATTTTGGCGATAAATTTATCGGTGGATTTCTGGACTTGATCCTGTAAATCCCTGGATTCATCCTCAGAAATTTCGTGACTTTTTTCCTGTTTACGGATAGCATCGATCGCATCCCGACGAATATTGCGGACAGCTACCTTTCCTTCTTCGGCCAATTTCGCCGCTAATTTGACCAATTCCTTGCGGCGATCGCTAGTGAGGGGAGGGATATTCAAACGAATGGTCTGACCGTCATTACTGGGGGTTAAACCCACGTCCGAGAGAGAAATCGCCTTTTCGATCGCCCCCATACTGCTACGATCGAAGGGTTGAATGGCGATCGTGGTTGCGTCGGGAGTGCTAATAGTGGCCAGGGACTTGAGGGGAGTTTCCATGCCATAATACTCCACCACGATTCGATCTAAAAGAGAAGCATTTGCGCGGCCGGTACGAATCGTATTAAAACCTCTCTGGGTTGATTCGACGGTTTTCTGCATATGGTCTTGAACTTCAGCTAACTTCACAGAATCCTCCTACCAATGTTCCAACGGGTTCACCTTTGACAGCGCGAACAATATTACCTGCTACCGACAGATCGAAAACGACTATCGGAATATTATTTTCCTTGCACAGAGCGATCGCCGTTCCGTCCATCACCCGCAGATCATGGGTCAGCACATGACCGTAGGTGAGACTTTGAAAGCGTCGCGCGTTAGGGTTGTGAGAGGGATCGGAATCATAAACCCCATCCACTTTCGTCGCTTTAAACACCACTTCCGCATCGATTTCGGCAGCGCGTAGGGCTGCCGTGGTATCGGTGGTAAAGAAAGGATTACCCGATCCCGCACCGAAAACCACCACCCGACCTTTTTCCAGATGACGGATGGCCCGCCGGCGGATGTAGGGTTCAGCTAATTCCTGCATCGCAATCGCCGTTAATACCCTGGTCGGTACTTGCGCTCGTTCTAGGGCATCCTGCAAGGTCATAGCGTTCATGACTGTTGCTATCATACCAATATAATCGGCCGTGGCCCGATCCATGCCAGCCGAGGCGGCTTTCACCCCCCGAAAAATATTGCCCCCACCGACCACGATCGCCAATTGGATGCCTTGGTCAACCACTTCGGAGATTTCCTGAGCGATAGCGGAAACCACCATCGGGTCGATCCCATAGCCGAGATTGCCCATCAGGGCCTCCCCACTCAGTTTTAATAATACCCGCTTGTACGCCATGCCCTTACTACCACTCGCTAAAACAAGATCTAGATAATTTTTGTCTCCCCATAAGATAGCAGGTTTTGGCCTTGATTTAAGTTGACCAGTCCACTCTCCCCCAGGGCCAACAAGTTAAGATTAGTAAATCTTTTCGTTGGGAAATTAGTATTTAGTGATACCTTTGTTATTAAGGGAAGCTTAGTTTTATAGAGAATTAATAACCGTGGTCAGCGATCGATTACTATTGGTTAACAAAAACAATCAAAAGGCCGCTAACATCGATACCTTTGATTGGGTCTATGGGTTTCAGGATGGAACTCGTCTGATGGGCAAGGTTTGCGGTTACTTAGATCCCGATAGTAATCGTCTTCTCGATCCCGAAAACTGCATCGCTATCTACCAGAATGCCCAGGGACAAGTCCTTAGTCGTTGGCAAGGTGGAGATTTTATCGCTTTTGAACTAACCACCACTGGGGAAGATCTCCTGATCGTGGCTTCTAATGATAATTGTGTCAGTAATAGTCTCTGTTTGGTTTCGGGCATTAGTCGCAGCTGCGCCCAAGTTAGCGATGAAGGAAAATCCCTCGTCCGGGAGGTTTTTCAATACCCTGCTTGGTCTTTGCAAGACGATAATAGCAGTTCTAAGCCGGCTTTCAGTTGGAATTGTTCCGTATCTCCCTTTTTCCCCTTTGTTTCCCTGCGTTTTAATCTTCAGTCCACCAGCAGCAAAAAATTCTATCGTTGGACGGTTTCTCCCTGTTTTCCCTTTTGTCCCCTCTTAGAAGTGGGAGAATCCCTTGCCTAATTAGCTTTTTCACTACGATAGTTCTAGAAGATTTCAACACATCAGGAATGGTTAAAACCGTAAGCTATCCCGTGCTATATCAGACTTAGGATGGCGTTCTTTTCGAGATATGCTATCGGCTAAATCCGCTTAATATGGTCGGGATTTTCGCTTAATTTCTCGATGGCAACCAACAAAGCGAAAAGTCTGACCGTTGCTGTGGACATAGGGTCCAAAAAGCCTTAAATGTCCCTAGAGATGTTAGAGCAGTTATCTTAATAGTGAGGTACGAAGTTTTCCGGCTCTCTTATTCTTTGTGTGATCTCGCGTAGCGAGCGCGTTGCGACCAGTTTAACTTACTAGAAAAGCGATCAATCTTTGTGTCCTCTGTGTCTGGAGTGGTTCCTTCCACCCCCTCGCTAGGAGGAATGTATCTTAGAATACATTTTACCCACCAAATCCAAGAGAGCCATAATTCATAATTCCTTTCCAAAATGCCTTCGCCAGAATCTGCTCCGTTACTATCACAACTGCAAAAAAAAGTCAATAGTTTAGATGTACCATTTTATGCGCCAGGGCATAAGCAGGGGGAAGGAATCGGGGAAGATTTAAGTAATTTACTAGGAAAAAGCGTCTTTAAAGCCGATTTACCCGAATTACCCGACCTGGATAATTTGTTTGCCCCGACGGGAGTGATTAAAGAAGCGCAAATTTTAGCAGCCGAGACATTTGGGGCAGATAAAAGCTGGTTTTTAGTCAATGGTTCCAGTTGTGGCATTATTGCGGCGATTTTAGCCACTTGCGGCGAGGGAGATAAAATTATTTTAGCGAGAAATATTCATAAATCGGCAATTTCGGGCTTAATTCTCTCCGGAGCGCAGCCTATCTTTATCAATCCCGAATATAATCCCACTATCGATCTAAATTTAAATATAACCCCCCAATCCCTCGCAAATGCCCTGAAACTTCATCCCGACGCAAAAGCGGTAATGGTAGTCTCTCCCACCTATCAAGGGGTTTGCTGTGACTTAAAAACTATCGCCCAGATTACCAATCATTATTCCATCCCGCTGCTCGTTGATGAGGCTCACGGGGCCCATTTTGCCTTTCATCCCGATTTACCTCCGGCTGCCCTCTCTCTCGGTGCTGATATGGCTATTCAGTCCACCCATAAGGTTTTAGGGGCTTTAACTCAAGCATCGATGTTACACTTAAAAAGCGATCGCATTAGTTCCGAAAAAGTCGATCGAGCCTTACAATTAGTTCAAACCACTAGCCCTAGTTATCTACTTCTCGCCTCCCTTGATAGTGCTAGAAAGCAAATGGCGATGCAAGGACTAGATTTACTGACCAAAACCCTCGATTTAGCCGCTACTGCCCGAAAAGAACTCGATAAAATTCCTAATATCTCTGTTTTAGACTTTCCCCATTCTATCCCGGGTTGTCACTGGTTCGATCGCACTCGTTTAACGGTAATTGTCAAAGATTTTGGCTTAACTGGTTACGAAATAGACGATATTTTGCGAGAAAAATACGCTGTCACGGCAGAATTACCGACTTTAAGCCAACTTACTTTTATTATCTCCATCGGCAATCATCGCGAACACATTAATCGCCTCATTACTGCTTTTCAATCCCTTCAATCCCCTTCCTCTACCAGTTTACCCCTGACTCCTGCCCCAGTCACGGGAAATCTGGCTATTTCTCCTAGAAAGGCTTTTTTTGCCCCTACAGAGATAGTATCCCGGAAAAATGCCCTCGATCGTCTTAGTGCTGATCTTATCTGTCCCTATCCCCCCGGTATTCCCGTTTTGATGCCGGGAGAGTTAATTTCTCAGGAAGTCCTCGACTATCTGCAAACTATTTTAGACCTGGGTGGCACGATTACCGGCGGTAGTGATGATAATTTGGCAACTTTCAGGGTTTTAAAATAATCGCAAAATTATCTGATATATTAACCGGAAAAAGGCAGTAATAGCAATGGCTCCAATGGCTGCCATCACGGCAATGATAGCAATTTCAGGAAAACTTAGGCCGTTTTGCAGTTGCGGAATTAACAGGAAGGCGAGGGTAATTGCTGCTAGAATCGGTAAATCTTTTCCTTCAATCACTTTTTTAAATAATGCCAAAACTAAGCCACCTAAGATCATAAAGGCGATGACAATTCCTGCCGAGGGAACTAAACTATTTAAGGCAATTACTAATAATGTCCCCTCAAATCCTGTAAAGGCAGCATTAGCGAAAGTTTCCCCAAGAGAAAAGCGGGAAGTTTTTCTCATCACCGGAGAAGCTGGGGGAATTGGAGAGGGTGGAGGAGATGGGGGAGGAGGATTTAAAGCGGTTAAAACTTCTTCACAGGATTGAAATCTATCCCGGGGATTTGCTAGTAACATTTTATTGAATACTTGGGCTAAATCTGCACTGATATTAGGGGCATAATTTTGCCAATTCCAGATCTGTTTTTGCGGATCGTATAGCTCATCAGGATCGCGATTAGTTAAGAGTATAACACAGGTAGCTGCTAGGGCATATAAATCTGTGGATGCCGATACCTGATTGCCTAATTGTTGTTCGGGAGGAGCAAATCCAGCTGAATAAATTGTTGTGGATTTCTCTTGTGTATTACTAGGGTTATTAGTTGCCTGTTTTACTGCCCCAAAATCGAGTAAATAGAGACGGCCATTTTGGGATCGCATGATGTTAGATGGTTTTATATCCCGGTGAATGGAACCATTTTCATGGATAAATTTGAGGATAAGAAGTAATTCTTTGAGAATGTTTTTAACTTCACTTTCTTGAAAGGGTTTTTGTTGCTGTTGGAGAATTTCTTCTAAGTTTTTACCGTCGATATATTCCTGGGCCAGATAGAAAAATTGCTCTTCTTCTCCCGTTAATTGATTCTTGACTTTTAAAGGGAAAAAAGCATAGAGATCGGGGATTTGGGGATGTTCTCGGCCTAAATCTTCTAAAACGTGCGCTTCTTGAAAAAATAAATTTTTCGCTTTTTCTAAAGCTTGGGGACTTAAATTACCAGAGGGTTGGAATTGTTTGATTACACATTTAGCTTTTTTGGGACTATAACGATCTACTGCTAAAAATGCCGCCCCAAATCCCCCTTGTCCCAATAGACGTTCTGGTAAATAACGTCCCCCCAAAATTAATGGCATCCCGCAAGTAATACAATATTTCTGCTCGATCGAGGTTAAGCGATTGCTATCGTCTAGGTCTAGGCACTGATTACGCGGTCTCGGACAGTGGGGACGCGTGCAAATAACTTCCATAATCACCGTTTCCCGTGGTACTGCTCTTAGTTTAGCTACTACCGGCAATTCGGGTTAAAATTTTTATTCTTGAGAAAGATTTAAAAAGAGGGTTCGTAGGCCGACACGGATTCCCATTCTACTACAAGGTTAGCAAAAATTTTAGAGTTTGTCAAGTCTTTGGCCGAAAAAAATTCAGCCAGATAAGGGCGGTTATCAATCGGGTCACGCATATCAGCCAAGGCAAGGGTTCTGGCCGCGGCGTTTTGATGCGCTTGAAAATATTGCTTTTTTTTCCCAAAGGCAGTAAACTCAAATGTATCGTAAATGTATTTCAGATGAATTATGACTCTATATCTAGTAGAGGATGATCGACAAGAAAGGACAAAAGAAGAGGTGAGCGAGATATTGGAGCGCATTGCCACAGTCGCATCAAAATCCCAGGGAGAGTTAATCGAAGCCCTAATCGGTGAAACAGAGGGGCGGTTATTCCTGATTATCAAAGCGATTGATCGCGCCTCCCTCGAACAAGTACTAGAAAACGCTGGGCTAAGTTGGCAACTAATCAAGGAAATGCGCTTGATTGGGCAGGACTTAGCCACTGTGCGAGAGCACAAAGACAAAGCCAACTATCTAGTACAGTGGAATTTACCCCCGGGGCTAACGATGGAAACTTACCTGCAACGAAAAGCGGAGAAAACCCCCCTTTATGCTCAAGTGCCGGAAGTCAGTTTCGAGCGTACCTATGTTTGCGAAGACTTGAGTAAATGTCTCTGTTTCTACGATAGTCCCGATGAAGCGGCGGTAAAAAGAGCCAGAGAAGTGGTCGGCGCACCTATAGATAGTTTGACCTCGATTGAAAATATTCACCCCTAGGAGAGAACAATTATGCTCGATCGAGGCTCCGAAATCCTTTCTTTTCTGGAAGAAAGAGCCACTGACCTCAACAACGGTACAGCTAATCTCAACGTCGGTTCGGCCCTAACCAAGCTAGGAGAATCGGGCTGGTTCGGCTATGCTATACCTGAAAGCTTAGGAGGCCAGGGTGGCTCCTTACTACAGGCAGTAGAGGCGATCTCTTCTGTGTCCCAATGCTGCCTGACCACCGGTTTTGTTTTCTGGTGTCAGCGCGTCTTCATTCAATATCTGGCCGCCAGTAATAACACTTATCTACAAAACAAAATTCTACCTGCTGTTCTCAAGGGAGAGATAGCCGGAGCGACAGGACTCTCCAACGCGATGAAGTACCTCGGCGGGATCGAGGAGCTGCGTTTACAGGCAAAGATCGAGGGAGAAAACGTCACTGTTAATGGCTTCCTGCCCTGGGCCTCTAACCTCGACTCTAAGGGAGAATTTATAGTGGCCGTTGCCGCTCAAACTAGATCTGGACAAACTCTTATCCTCGCCCTTCCCTCCTTCGCAGAGGGGTTAAAACGGGGTGAAGACCTACAATTATTGGGTTTACAGGCTTCCCGCACCAGTACCCTTGAATTCGATCGAGTTCAGTTATCTCACGACTGGATTATCAGCTTGGAAGCAGCAAAATTTTTACCCTCAGTCCGCCCCTGTTTCTTGCTGTTACAATGCGGACTGGCCCTTGGCATTACGCGTAAATCCCTTGGGGAGACGGAGAAAAATTTAGGGGGAAAGGCCGCGGTAGCCAGCGATCGTTATTTCTTCGCCCGGGAGCGTCTGACTCGTCTAGAAAAGACAATCGAGCAATTCAGCACCCTAGAAAGCTTCGATCTCGGACGAACACGCCAACTATTCACCCTCAGAGTGGACATTACCCGGTTAGCGGTGGAATCCGTAGGGTTAGAAGCGGAAATTAAGGGAGGAAAAGGCTATTTCCGTAATAGCGACACGGCCCGACGGCTGCGCGAGGTCGCCTTTTTACCTGTGTTAACTCCGAGCCTGATTCAACTAGAAAGAGAATTACAACGTCAGTCCGCTACCGATAAAATTCTCACTGGCGAACTCGAGCGAGCGGGGGTGAGGGAATGAGTATCGCCACTGATTACCCCGTCCTCAATCTAAAAAATCTCCACAAACGCTATAAAACCCGCCATGGCTACCGTACCGTTTTTGAGGATATTAACCTACAGGTGCGCTCCGGTGAGGTAGTTTGTTTGCTCGGAGCCAGTGGTTGCGGTAAATCTACCCTCCTTGCTACCGCCGCTGGTTTGCAGAGTGCCGATGGCGGAGAAATACAATTGCACTCACGACCCTTACAAGCCCCAGACATCCGCAGCTCGATCGTCTTTCAATCCCCCGCCCTTTTACCTTGGTTAACCGTTTGGCAAAACGTGGCTTTTGGTTTGAAATTAAAGCGGATGCCCCGCCTCGATCATCAGCAATTACGCGAAAGGGTTCACACCGCCGTTAAAAGCGTCAAACTAGAGGGCTTCGAGCGTGCCTATCCTCATCAACTATCGGGCGGTATGGCTCAGAGAGTTTCTCTAGCCCGCGTCCTCGCCCGCCGCCCCTCTCTCCTCCTCCTGGATGAGCCGTTTAGCGCCCTCGACGCGATCACCCGTTTCGAGATGCAAAAACTCCTCCTAGAAGTCATAGCTCTCTATAACAGCACGGTTCTCCTCGTTACCCACGACATCGACGAGGCCCTATTAGTGGCCGATCGAGTTCTTCTCATGGGCCGTCATCCGGTGGGCATCCGCCGAGAATGGACCATCTCGATGCCGAAACCCCGTTTCGAGTCAGCCAAGCTTTTGAGTGATCTACGCCGGTCAATTTTTCAAGAATTAGCCCTTGTCATGACACTGTAAATCTATGAACCTACACCATAATTGTGCTTGTTGCGGCATGAGCCGTCGAGATTTCCTGAAACTTTCGGCACTGTTTACCAGTTCCTTCGGGGCAGCGATCGCCGCCGATAATTGGAATCTCCCCGTTAACGCCAATGCCAAAGATCAGCCTGTGAAAATCGGTTATCTACCGATTACGGATGCCGCCCCCCTATTGGTGGCCCACTCGCGAAAACTTTATCAAGCCGAAGGTTTAACTACAGAACAACCGCGCCTATTCCGCTCTTGGGCGCAGATTGTTGAGGCCTTTCTCGCTCGGCAGGTGAACGTTATTCATGTTCTTTTTCCCACCTCGATCTGGATTCGTTACGGGCGCAATTTCCCCGCTAAAATCGTCGCTTGGAACCATACCAATGGTTCAGCCCTCACCGTCCTTCCCGATATTGAAAATCCCAGGGAATTGGGAGGTAAAACGATCGCGGTTCCTTTCTGGTATTCGATTCATAATTTGGTCTTGCAACAACTCTTACAACGTAACGGGCTGAAAATAGTTCGCAAAGCCAAGGACGCGCGGATCGCGTCTAACGAGGTTAATCTAGTGGTTCTCCCGCCCCCGGATATGGTATCAGCCCTCGCCAATAAGAGCATCGGCGGTTATATCGTTGCTGAACCTTTCAACGCGGCGGCGGAAAATCTCAAAACCGGTAGGGTTCTCCGTTTCACCGGCGATGTCTGGAAGAATCACGCCTGTTGCGTCGTCTTTGTTCACGAGGAGGATATTAGGCAACGGAAACAATGGACGCAGAAGGTGGTAAACGCCCTCGTTAAAGCCCAACTCTGGTCCCGGAGCAATCGCTCCGAAGTGGCCCGGATTCTCTCTAAAGATGGTGGAAAATATACGCCTCACCCGCTGCCGGTATTGCAACGGGCGCTTACTTACTACGATCGCAATTTCTATAAAAAAGACGGGGCGATCGAGAATCCAGACTGGCAAGTCAACCGGATCGATTTCCAGCCCTATCCTTTCCCTTCCTATACCGAGGAACTGGTACGCTTGCTCAAAACCACTCAGGTGGAAGGAAATACGGATTTTCTCCAAAAACTGCAACCCCGACAGGTGGCGCGGGATCTCGTGGATGACTCTTTTGTCCGTAATGCCTTGCAACAGGTGGGCGGACCGAAAGCTTTCGGCTTACCGAATAATCTCTCCCGCATCGAGACGATCAAATTTTAAGGGTCCGAACCTATGAAGTCACAATCTTTGACCTCCCCGCCAAGAGCTTTACTACCCTTATGGGGTATCGGTTTTGGATTATTGCTCTGGTGGCTATTTACCAGTCCTCTATGGCACTCAAACCCGATTTTAAATGATTTTTCCCCTGAGCGATCTTTTGTCGCTTTATTACATCTTTTTGTTGGGGGGGAGATTATGCCCCATATCCTCACCAGTTGCCGCCGGGTTATTGTGGGCTTGGTTCTCGCTAGTGCCATCGGTGTGCCGTTGGGGGTATTAATCGGGTTGTATCGCTCCCTTGAATCGGCTTTGTCGGCCCTATTTCAATTTCTACGCATGATTTCGCCCCTTTCTTGGATGCCTTTAGCGGTGATGGTTTTGGGAATTGGTGATCTACCCGTGTATTTTTTGCTGACGGTGGCGGCCATCTGGCCGATCCTTCTCAATACGGCTGCTGGGGTTAATGCGGTTGATCGCTCTTGGTTGACTTTAGCCCACAGTCTCTGTGCTACCCGAGGGGAAACGGTTTTCCAGATTATTCTGCCTGCGATCCTTTCCCATCTCTTAACTGGTTTCCGTTTGGCTATCGGTATTATCTGGATCGTTCTTGTCCCGGCGGAAATGCTGGGGGTTAGTGCGGGTTTGGGTTATTATATTCTCGATACACGCGATCGACTCGCCTATTCAGAGTTGATGGCAGTGATTCTCGTTATTGGCGCGATTGGTTATCTGCTCGATTGGGGTTTGCGTCTGGCTCATCGCTCTTGGACGCATCAAGATTAGCCTCTTGGTTCGACTATGGGGGAAGTGGGAAGTGGGAAGTCTTGGCGCTTTTCCTTAGTTGAAAGAGCGGGCCAGACGACTAACCCCGGTGTGTAATAACTGTTCCAAGCTTTGGCGATCGCTGATGGCTTGAAGATTGATCACAAAACAGGTTAAACCCAGTCCAAAGAGGATAAAAGTGGGGGCCATAACCACACCAATCATCAACCAGGTGGCGACGTGGAGAAACATGGTGAGGGCGAACAACAAAGCTAGGGAAGCAATGGGGAAGATTTGACGGGTAGGACGACCGAAATAGAGAAAAAGAACCGTTAAAAGGGTGGTTACTAAGTTAGCGGGTACTAAAAAGGCACAAATCGAGACGCAATAGTTGCGGGAAAATTCAGCGAGGGTATTAAAATCTATCATTAATATTACTTTACAATTGCCTGAGTCTTAGTACTCTCGATTGTAGCGGAAAATTTACATGATCGGGATGAAGGTGACTAAAGGCTGTGGTGCAATAGATTTTCGAGAGGGAGCTAAAACGAGGATCGGGGTTAACCACAGAAACCAAAAACCTACCTAAAGCTTTTTAAAGCTACTCATTTCTGTAGCTAGATAGCTAAAATAAGTAACTTTGGCCACCGATAGATTTTAAGAACGTTATCAGGTATAATCAAGATATGAAGCTAGTTGAACGTCATATTATCAGTCAAAACCATCCCTTATGGTCAGAAATCGACCATTATGCCTTCTTGTCAAAAAATTTGTTCAATCTAGCTAACTACCATTATCGCCAATATTTCTTTGAAAACTCCCAAAAACTGAGTTTTAATCAACTCTATCATCTGGTATCTA
>NZ_SFBO01000169.1:0-12549 GCF_007095705.1 Microcystis sp. Msp_OC_L_20101000_S702 | reverse complement strand
ATTAACCTATTTGTGCCTTAAGTCCTTTCCTGTATGAATTTCAGCTACTTTTGAGCGTAGTTGCTCTCATCGAATTTTATTTTAAGTTAATTATTTGCATAACAATTCCCGAAGAGCCCTTAATCTTTGATACTAAAACATTTTGTTGACCTACAATATTATTTTCAATCAGTAGAATAGATGGAAAAGTTGCCGCTTCCGAAAAAACAGGCAATTCTCCAAAATCGATAATTTCTTTTATAGTTGTTTGCTGGGTGAGAAATTGTCTTAATTTCGTTCCATAATTAGCACGCATAAATTTATTTGATATAATCAAACCCAAGTGACCTCCTTGCTGTAAGGATAGTAACCCCATTTCGACAAAATAAACGTATAAATCGGCAACTCCATGAAAAGATTGATAATTTTCTTTTAGAAAGGGTTTAATATCTTTTAATCCTTCTTGTCGAACATAAGGAGGATTACCGATTACTGCATCAAAACCGGGGTTATCCTTCCAAGAAGCGGAATCAAGATCGATAAAAACTTCAGGAAATTCCAGATCCCAATGAAAAAAACGCTTACTTTTATATAAACTAGCTGCTTGGTCTAAAATTCCTTGATCTGAACGGGGTAACTTATCCCAATTAATTGCCGATATATTACCACCGTAGCGCTGCAGAAACTCGATAGCAGTTTTAACCCCAAAAAAGCGAGAGAGGAAAACATCTAATAAACGCTTGTAGGGTTTAGCTTGACTATCAAAATCACGGAATAACTGTTCGCTTGCTTCCACTTCAGCAAAAGTCGCATCGCTGAGGGTACTAATTCCCCGCATAATTTCTGCTGCCCGAAGTAACCCAACAAAAGGGCCAGTTAAAAGAGTTAATTGACCACTTTCTTCCTCGATCATAGCGGCTTCTGCGTCCTTGGTGGTAGTTCCGATCAGAGAATTACCACAACGTAAATGATGATCCAAAAAACTCAAAGGTGCGCCCACTGTGAAAGAATGTAACCAGAGACTAACTTTGGCCAATTCTACAGCCATCGGATTGATATCCACCCCATAAATACAGCGCTTCATCACCACTCTCTGTAATAATTGCGTTGGTTCAAGGGTGGGAGAATCGAGAATAATTCCCTGTTGTCGGAGATTGTCGATAATATTTTGTCGGGTGGTTTCCAACATGGTTAAAACGGGATTATCTTCGGGATAAAGATTGAGAATCTGGATTAACTCATCGGTGAGATAGTCCACTGCTTCTACTAAAAAATGTCCGCTTCCCATGGCGGGGTCACAGAGTTTAAGATCAAGTAAGGTGGTGATCGCTTTTTTTTCTAAGCGTTGTAGCTCTTTTTCTAATCCCTGCTGACTGAGATTTCCTAAACGTCTATCGCTGCTTTCTTGTCTTCGGGTGGCGATTTCTGTCATCACATCCCCGAACTGTCGCGCTCTTTGCTCTAAAATTGGTTTGAGGGTATGACTGACAATATATTTAACAATATAATCGGGAGTGTAATAGGAACCGGTGGCTTTTCTTTCTCCCCGATCATTTTCCAGATGCACCGATTCCCCCTCAATCACGATGCGATATTCCAGTAATCCTTCGTAAATTGATCCTAACTGTCGCACACCTAAAAAACTATAGTCGATCGGCTGTCCCTCAAAACGTGCTAACTTGTCTAGGATGGGCGCTAAAACCGCATCGGATAACTTGTATTGACCGAGAAAACAATTCACCCGGCCTTCTTCCATGTCAAATAAACCCCCGTTGTAACGAGGTACGGCTAAATTAGCATCCCCTCGATCGACAATGCGAAATAAACTGAGGAGAGCATCGTATATTCCCGTCGAGGTGCCACTAAAGGCCTGCTGACGATCGATTTTAACGGCAATTTCTCGCGTCTTTTGCAATAAGCTGTAATCGCGATAGTCTCCCCTCACCGGCAGCAAGTCCCGCGCTTCTGCGTAGAGAAGAAATAATAATTTATACAGCAGGGATAAACTTGCCTCATACAATAAATCTGGCTGTATGTCTGTATTTAATGATACAAAACCTTGAGAAATATCGGGAAAAATGCGATCAAAGACTAACTCTTTTAACTCGTTACTCACTCTGGAGGCATAGGTGGTACTTCCCTCCCGGACCCGTTCAAGGAAATTCTGACCGTGAATATCCTTAATAAAAGCCTCTTGACGGAAAAATAACCAGAAATACCGAAATTTTTGCCGGTCTCCCCCCTCTAATAGTTCCATCAAGTCCACTAGATAAAATTCCGTGGCTGTGGAGGACGCTTGACGGTAATATAAGCGCCATTCTCGACCATTGGTGAGAATACCCCAATCTACTCCCGTCCCCGTTAGATAATTGGTGATCTGAAAGGAAGGATTACTATTTTTCCAGATATCTCGCTGATCATTCTTAGAAACGTCACTAAGAGAACGTTGCCAGTATTTGGCCTCAGCGATCGCTAAAACTTGACTATAAAAGGCTCTTTCATTATTCTGGAGAGCATAGGCCTGATAACGGTCATTTTCTGTGGCAAATAGTGCATAATCTGGCCTTTCTGACCTTCCTTTTCCCCTACTGCTTACCTGCGGTATATAACTAAAACCGAGAATTTCTAGAATCGGTTGTATTAATTCTGCTTCCGTTTGCGCTTCGTTAAGAGTCGGCAAAATCGCCTTTTTTTGTTGATAAAGACTCTCTAAGCGGGAAAATGCCACCGATACATCCTCTTGCCATTCCCCAGAATCCGGCAGCCGATGCTCAAGATAGTGTTGAGAAAAAAGTGGTTTATTGCCCGTTTGTCCTGACATGGCCGATTATCCTAACATTGAGGGTATCTAGCCTAAAAATGAAGGGTTCGCAGGCAGGCACGGATTCCCATTATACAAAAAGTATATGTCAAGTCTCCGATTTTGTCAAGGGTTTTGGCCAAAAAAAATCGCCAAGACTTACCACAGCCGTAGGTATAATAATGGGGATAAAAATTAAAATCCTTGGTAGTCACCGATGACTGATAACTGGTAACTGAAATGACCCCCCAAGCAATCCCTAAACTCAATCACTTGCCCTCTGCCCTAGCCAGAGAGGGAGCCGTCTGCCTAGAATTAGAAGATGGAGTTGCTATATTTCGAGCCTCCACTGCCGTTCAGACTCGGATTGAAGAATTACTCCAACTAGAGAAAGGATCAGCAATTACCCCCGCACAAAAGCAAGAACTCGATGCCTATGAAGAAATTGACGACTACCTCAGCTTTGTCAATCGTACCCTGCGGAATCTCAGTCAAAACCCTTCTTAATGTCTAAAAAGTTTTCCTCAGATTATTATCGTCTCTAATTCAGAGCAGGGTATCTAGCCTAAAAATGAAGGGTTCGCAGGCAGGCACGGATTCCCATTATATAAAAAGTATATGTCAAGTCTCCGATTTTGTCAAGAGTTTTGGCCAAAAAAAAATTGCCTCTGGGAGGCGGGGGTGAAAGGTATCACCCCAGAGAAATAATTAAACGCCAAAAGACTTACCACAGCCACAGGTTTGACTGGCGTTGGGATTAGTGAATTGGAAACCACCGCCGATCATCGCGTTGCTGTAATCTAACATGAGACCGTAGAGATAGAGCAGACTTTTTTTATCAGAGACAATTTTAAAGCCATCGTAATCGAAAACCTCATCTTGGGGGCCAATATTGCTAGGATGCTCAAAATCCATCATATAGGACATTCCCGAACAACCCCCCTGACGCACACCCACGCGCAGACATAAATCCTTGCCCTGTTGCTCTTTGAGCGTGGTAAGGTGTTTGAGGGCAGCCTCACTGAGTAAAATTCCTTTTCCTTGAATCTGAGTAGCTTGTGTCATCTTTAGCAGGAACTCCTAAACGCAGTTGAAGGGGACATATAAAACTTTACCTTCTCCTACCCATCTTAACGATAGTTGAGGGCTGTTGACCGAATTACTTCTTACTTTTCCCAGCCTCTCAGGGGTTATAGGGCAAAAAAAGCAAAAAACTGGGATTATTAATTAAATAGCGTTGCCAGAGACGACTAGATTCTTGAAACAAACCCTAGAGCCATTCTCAGCCGATTTTCATCACCCAACGGACAGGACAGCGCTGCCTTGGGGATGCCGAAAAAGCAGCCGGAAAAGAGCCAAAGAAATTCACTTTTCTAAGCGGAGATTAGTGCCGCTGCTATCGGTGCGATAAACCCAAGTTTTTTGCTTATCAGTCAGAATAATTCGCCATCCTTGCACCAGTGCTTGAGTACAGAATTCTCCCGGTTTAGCTAATCCTAAACAACCGTCGGGCCAGGTTTTTGGTTGTGATGCTTGGATTTGTAAGCGATTAACGGATATCTTGGTTTTCCGACTCAAATCTTGACGGGTAGCGGCGATGACCGAATTAGGTGGCTCAGGAGATGCTAAACTGGGTGGTGCTAAGAGGAGAGAAAGCAGAGTCATTAGCATTAAAGTGCCAGTTGCTCCCTGAATAATTCTCGTTTTACCGATTGGTACTTGCTGGCTTTGGCTAAAATTTTTTCTAGATATCATCTTTAGTGCTGCCTCTTTCCGGGGGGTGATAGTCCGCTCGAATCCTCCTGTTTATAACCAGTGTAACCGATACTATGTTCCCGCTCTGGTTTTCGGGCAGCGGAAGCAGTCAATGTCGGTTTTCGTTGTCATCTCCTGAAAACTTACGTCTCTTTAAGGGGCGATGGCGATTAAAATAGATGAGGATGAACTATCTTAGATGGATGGACTTATGTTATCTTTTTTCCTCCGTTGGTTGATTACCGCCGTCTCTTTATTGATTACAGCGCGAATAGTACCAGGTATAGAAATTAAAGATTTTACCGTGGCTTTGATAGCTGCTGTCGCTTTGGGTTTAATTAATGCTATTATTAGACCCCTGTTGATTCTTTTTACCCTGCCTTTAACTATTTTGACCCTAGGGTTATTTATTTTTGTGGTCAATGCCATTTCCTTTTCTTTAGCCTCCTATTTTATCCGTGGCTTTGAGGTAAAATCATTTTTTGCGGCTTTATTCGGTTCGATCGTGGTTTCGATCATTTCAGGAGTTTTAAATGGTTTTTTTGTTGACTAAAGTGGGCAAAATTCGCTTGTTTAAAACAGCTTGGCTTACTCTGATTGATTAATTTCTGATCTAGAGACGTTGCTATAATCAACGTCTCTCTATTTTTTTGGGTATGAGTAAATCTCTACTGATTTGCTTTGGCTTTTGTCGTTAAAAATCAGGAAAATTTAATCCCAAGATTCCTATCTCAAGCAGCCAGAGCAAGTTCAATTACTGTTAAAATAACTGGAATTGTTGAGCTAAGTTTAAATAATCTCAAGTCAGTTTTTCTCGATTCTCCTAAACCTTACACCCTGATCACTAAAAATCGATGAACCAATTAAACTTAGAAGTTGCGGGAAAAAAAGAACGTTTAGATGCTTGGATGGGGTCACAATTGCCCGATTTATCGAGATCGAGGCTGCAAAAACTGATAGAACAGGGATATATACAGTTAAACGGTCAAATTTGCACTAATAAAAATACTAAAGTTGGTCAAGGCGATCGCTTAAAGATTACCATTCCCGACATTCAACCCCTCGAATTAAGCGCCGAGGCGATCGAGCTTGATATTCTTTACGAAGACGAATATCTGATTATTATCAATAAACCTGCCGATTTAGTGGTTCATCCGGCCCCCGGTCACGAATCGGGAACCTTGGTCAACGCTTTACTGCATCACTGCCCAAATTTAGCCGGAATTGGTGGAATTCAACGCCCCGGCATAGTCCACCGCTTAGATAAGGATACCACGGGTGCGATCGTTATTGCCAAAACCGACCAGGCCCATCAACACCTACAGGCACAATTAAAAACCAAAACTGCACGCCGGGAATATATGGCCCTTGTCCACGGTGTCCCCAAAAGCGAAACAGGTACAATTGATCTGCCGATCGGTCGTCACCGTAGCGATCGCCAAAAGATGGCTATTATTGCCGTGGAAAAAGGAGGTAGAAATGCCGTCACTCACTGGCAAGTCAAAGAAAGACTAGGCAACTACACCTTAATGGAATTTCGCCTAGAAACTGGCAGAACTCATCAAATTCGCGTTCATAGCAGCCACATCGGTCATCCGATTCTTGGGGATCCCCTCTATAGTTCTGGTCGTTCCATCGGAATTAATCTACCCGGGCAATTACTCCACGCCTATCGTTTAATTTTAATACATCCGGTCACGGGAGAGAGCCTAGAAGCGATCGCTCCCTTACCCGCTATTTTCCCGAAAGTTTTAGCTATTTTACGCCAGAGAAACCCCTAGCGCACAAATTGCGGCATAATCTCTGCTGCTGTCCATAATCCGTAGATACCGCGACGATGCAGGGAAACCCCCGCTTTCAGATAACCGAAAGCTGGCCCACAGACATTGGCCGCCATACTGGTTTCATCACCTAAAGTGAAGGTATGGGTGGAAATTTTGCCTTCAAAAGTCCGCCCCGTGACCTTAACATTGGTACTTAAAGGCTTTTTCGGGTTGCGCGTATCCACCACACCCCCGACGGAAACGCGATCGCGTCCACAAATTCCAGCCAATTCCAGCATAATATCGTCCGCGTGTTCCATATTTTCGAGGCTAAGAATGCCATTGGTTTTATTTAACAGCATTTCCACTTCTGCGTCACTCATCTGGTGGGCTGTTTCTGGGTCGTAACCGGGTAAATGGGCGATATCTTCGCGAATAGTGGCACGATAAGCCTCCCAGTTGGCAATTCCCACGCCGAAGGTAATTTTAACGCTATGAATCTCCGCATAACTCTGGGCAGCTAGGGCAGCGGCCGCAGTTAACAGTCCGGGGGTAGCACCGCAGCCGGTCATGTAGGTGATGCCGGCGGCTTCTAGGTCTGCTTGTAGTGCTAAGATTTGTGCCATGGCGCTGGTACGTTTGAGAGCATCGACTAAAACCCCGCGCCAACCTAAGCGAATGAAAGTTTTAGCGATATCGGCCATGAAATTGTTAGGTAAATTCGGTAAGGCGAGAAAATAGCCCTCTACGTCGGCAGTTTTGATTAATTCCTCGATACTGTTCTGGCTGAGACTGCCGTAATTTTCCAGATAACCAATCGAACCCCGGTCATGATAAATTTTGTTACAGGTATTGACATCTAGACCGTCTTTGTGGTATGCAAAACCGGCTTTATCGGCGGCGGCAGTCCAAAGCATTTCCTGTTTGGGGGCGAGAATTCTAGCGGCAGCCTGTCCCAAACCACCAAAACCTAAAACACCGATCCGAAGGCGATCGCTGGCTATTTGTTTATTCATATCTGTTCTGATTCCTATAGACAAAATTCTATGATCTCGGCGGTCGTGGTTCGCCGTTGCATCTCCTTTATTTTCAATTTATCGTTTCAGGTCGTCTTTTTTGTGTAGTTTTGTTAAATTATGCCCTCCGGGGATAGGTTCGCCGTTGACGATAAAGAAAAGTTACGCGAAACTTACAAAAAATGAAAGTGGTTAGGTGACGTAATATAAAGTTTTGCTAAAATTTTAACCAGATTGCTACGATTAGCAAACTATCGTAAATTAAAACGATAGGGAGCTTTGCAAACCCCAGATTACGCCGAGAAGACCTATGAGCATGGAAAGCCTAGAGTTTATTATCTATCCCGATGGTCGCGTCATGGAAAAGGTGACAGGCATAGTCGGTTCATCTTGTCAAGAGGTGACGGCGGCGATCGAGGCACAACTCGGGCAGCTGATGTCTCAAGAGAAAACCTCGGATTATTACCATCAAACCGTCAGCCAGTCAGAGAAAGTCAGCAACGCAGCCACTTT
The DNA here is from genome assembly GCF_007095705.1 of Microcystis sp. Msp_OC_L_20101000_S702. Lineage (NCBI taxonomy): Bacteria > Bacillati > Cyanobacteriota > Cyanophyceae > Chroococcales > Microcystaceae > Microcystis > Microcystis sp. Msp_OC_L_20101000_S702. Next base: position 4,723 of record NZ_SFBO01000169.1, on the reverse strand, counting down.
TAGCGACTGGTAATTTTTCATTTTTCCCAATCCCTTTATTTAAGCCACTGAAAAGCCATGTCACACTTTAGCAATATCAAAACCAAAATCCGCGATCTATCCTACCTAAAAGCCGCCCTGAGCGATATGGGGATGGAATGGAAAGAGGGTTCCCACCCCGTCAAAGGTTATCAAGGTCAAACTTTAAGCGCAGAGGTGGTAATCGAGCAGGATAACAATTACGATATCGGTTTTCGCTGGAATGGCAACGAGTACGAGTTAGTTGCCGATTTACAATACTGGCAACAACCTCTAACCGTAGAGGGATTTTTAAGAAAAGTAAATCAAGGTTATGCCTACCACACCATCCTGGCAGAAACTGCTAAACAGGGTTTTCAGGTGGCAGCACAGGAAAAAAATACTGATGGTTCTATTCGTCTATTGGTACAACGTTGGAGCGCCTAATGGCTGATTTTTCTCCCGAACGCTCTGGTTTTGAACCAGAGTTAGGGGGATTTCTAAGAGATTCCCCTGATCGCACCGGTTTTGAACCCGAATTGGGTGGTTTACTGCGCCAGAAAGCGGTTTACGTCGATGAGGTCACTTGTATTGGTTGTAAACACTGCGCCCACGTTGCCCCCAATACCTTTTTTATTGAAGGCGAATACGGTCGCTCTCGTGTCTATAATCAGGACGGTGACGAAGAAGAAATTATTCAAGAAGCGATCGAGACTTGTCCGGTTAACTGTATTCACTGGGTTAATTATAATAATTTGCAATCCCTTGAGGAAGAACGCAAACATCAAGTGATTAAACAGTTAGGTTTTCCTCAGATTAACAAGAAATTTAGCCCCGCAGATTTAGATATCTAGGGTGGATAGGTACAGCCTCATCCACCCATTATTTCCTAGAAGTCATGGCAGCGGTTCTCGATCGAATCTGCTACAGTTCTCAGGGGAAATAATCCTATCTCGGATTTTAACGACAATGAACACCCAACTGATTGATTCTCTCGCGCGAATTATTCTCTCTCTCTCCGAGGAAGAAAGAGAGTTACTGAATCGGAAAATTGAGAGCGAACAACGGGAAAATTTGCAGATTAACGCTCAAATTTTGGATTTAGAAACCCGTGTCAAGCAATACGAAAATCAATATCGCATGAGTTCGGAAGAATTCTCTCCTAGATTTCGTTCTGGTGAGCTAGGGGACGCTATCGATTATTTCGAGTGGAATGTTTATTATGAAATGCTATTGGCAGCTAGAAAAGAGATAAGTTTACGATCAAATTAGATGGAGATAGCCGATTATATTCGCAAGGTTAAACGGAAATTATCTGAGAGTTCGATTGTGAACTCTTTCACGATTGTCGATGAAAGAATTTTATTCGATCGAGGCTATTTCCGAGCGAGAGTCCTTTTAACGAACGGAGATTTTTTAGAAATTGCGGAGGCTTTTACCTCGATCGATCAACGCATCGTTACGATAAGCTATCGCTATCAATGGATGGACGCAAGCAAACAGAAGTTAAGAAAACGCTGGGATAACGTGGAACATTTTCCCGATTTACCGAATTTTCCCGATCATGTCCATGTAGGAGATGAGTTAAACGTTCAACCTGGCGAATCTAGAAATATTTTACAAATTATCACCGTAATCGAGCGCGAGATCGAGATTTTGTCAACATAACGCGTCCTAGAGCGAAACCAACTCCTATAACTCGCCAAATCCTGAGCAAGTTGCGAGAATTATCCGATTGGAGGATAAATACCTGACTATTTCCCGAAATATTGATCGATTGAGAATCAAGAGAGTTGTTTTTTCTTGTATTTGAATTGATAAAAATAAATTTATTTGATGTTGTCTGTGGAGATTTTTGGGGTAAGTAGCTGGTTATAATCTAATTGAAACCACTTAATTGGGTAGTATTTTGTTAAGTAAAGAGCCGCTATGTACGTTTTAATTGGTGGGGCGGGAATGGTGGGGCTAGGTTTAGCCCAACAACTTTTAGACTTGGGACACACCGTCGCCATCGTTGATGTGGATCCTTTAGCTTGTCGGTTTGCCCGGGAAAAAATTGGTGTCATGGCCTTTGAGGGGAGTGCTGTCAGTACGAAAGTTCTGCTAGAGGCGGGGATTCGACAAGCTAACGCGGTTGTTGCCGCATTGAGGGACGATGCGATGAATCTAGCCCTAGTCACCTTGTCTAGAAGTTATGGCATTTCCCATATTGTGGTGAGAATGTGCGATCGCGAATTTCTCGAAGCCTATCGTCTTGCTAGAGCTAGTCACATCATCAGCACGATTGATTTAGCCGTTGTCACCATGGCCAATGCGATCGAATACCCCGAAGTAGAATCGATGATGCACTTTGAACAGGGACAAGTGGAGGTGCTAAAGCTGCCCGTCCCCAAGGATTGTTATGTAGCTGGGCGTACCGTTGCCCAAATTGCTCAAGATGCCAACTTTCCGACCGGTTCGCTGATTATTGGCTATCAGTGTCACGCTTCTGCCAGTTTAGAGATTCCCAACGGGAATACCGTCCTAGAAGCAGACTCAACTATTCTGGTGGTCACTCGTCCGGAATACGTCAAACCCATGATCGATTACCTCGGCATTCAAACTAATCATCGTCCAACGATAGAAGTTTCTCATCCAAACCTTTAACGTAGGATTGTACCAAGTCTTCCGGTACAATGCGTTTGCGAAGTGCATCGCTCAAGGCTGCTTTCTCAGCGAGGAACAATCGTCGTCGAATGGCATCTAACTGACTGTTGTTAGGCTCCATTTGCCCCGATCGAGACTGATTATAAGCATCCCGCAGCAGCCGTTCCGATACCGCCACTTTTGCCTGATAAGATGCCCACAGTTCTTCGTACACTGCTTTCGGTAAAACGCCAGATTTCAGTAAATTGGCTAACTCATCTTGTGCCGCTTTCGACGCGATCAACTGCAGCTGCAACTGGCCAATCTCCTGGGTTACTGCCGAAACCTGACTAATATTGAGCTTTTTAATTAACCAGGGTAAGGCTAATCCTTGGATAACCAGAGAAAATAACACAGAGCCAAAGACTAGCTCGATGATCAATTCCCTCCCTGTTAGAGTCAAAGGAATAGCAACCGCTAGGGCCATGGAGAGGGAACCCTTGATGTTGCCCAAAATCAGAATATGTTGCCAGCGCAAGGGGATCGGTCGATCAATCCAGCGAAGTACCCATAGTAAAGAATACACTGACAGAATACGCCCCAATTGATAAGCCAAAATGACCAGCACAATCGATGGCAAGGTTTGCCATAGGGTCAAGGGGTTGATTTCAATACCAATAAGCAGAAAAATAAAGGTATTGACGATAAAACCGGCATATTCCCAAAAACTGATCAGGGTAATGCGATCGGATGCAGAGGCGCTGCGAGGCAGCCCCAAGTTACCAAAGACAAGTCCGGCAATAACTACCGCTACCGCTCCCGATACACCCAAAAACTGCCCGAGTTGAAAAGCTCCCAAGGCAAGCGCAACCGTAAGCAAAAGGCTACTAAGCGGATCCCGTAAGCGCACATAGATAGGCAGACACAGGTAGCCTAGGACAGCGCCCACTAATCCCCCACCCAGAGCAACGATCAACACTTCCTTGATGACTTGTGTGGTGCTGATGGTTCCAGTCGCGTAAATCACCAAGAGCAAATTAAAGGTGACGAGTGCGGCTGCATCATTAAATAGTGTTTCCCCTTCCACAATAGTCGAGAGCCTAGAGGGAACCCGAATTTCTCTAAAGACGGCAATGATTGAGACAGTATCGGTGTTTGCTAGAATCACTCCCACCAATAAGGCGGGAATCCAATCTAGCCCCAGGCCAAATTTTACCAAAACTGCAATAACCGCCGCAGAAAAAACCGAACCAGGTCCTGCGAGCAGTGCGATCGGTTTAAAGGTACGGCGAAGACGGCTGATATCCGTATTAATCGCCGCTTCAAAAATCAGAATCGGCAGAAAAAGGTTAAGCACTAAAAACGGATCTAAGCCAATACGACGAGATAACAGATCGGTAATCGGTAATCCTGCTAAGACTAAACCTGCCACATAGGAAATGCGTAATCGCTGGGTTACTAGGGCAACGGCAGTGGCAATCAGGAGCAGCAGGATCAAGACAAGAACCAGTTCAGGAATGTCTCCCACCGTTTGGCTGTTCACAGCAGAATTGCTATCGAAGGATTTTTGTTGTGCTGCCCAGGCTACTAATAATTCTCCCCTCATAAGACGATATTCTCGGCAAGACCGACAATTAAGAACTTGACTATTTTTACAATATAAAGGGGCTCTTCGGGAATTGTTATGCAAATAATTAACTTAAAATAAAATTCGATGAGAGCAACTACCCTCAAAAGTAGCTGAAATTCATACAGGAAAAGACTTAAGGCACAAATAGATTAATACCAAAAGATAGACAATTGAGTTAAGATTTAATATAATAGCCAAAAACGAGATTATTTTACTTATGATACTTGACAAATTTTTGAACCTACAAGGAACCTGTATTCAAGGCTGTCGACACCTAGAAAATATCGGTATAGTTTGACCAGTCGAATCGAAAAATAAAAAAGCAGCCTGTCCTCGTTGTGGGTTAGAGAGGGATAAACTCCACCAAAATCATCGACATTTAGTCAAAGATTTACCAATCTCAGGTCAACCAGTGTACCTACAAGTTAATCGTCGTCAATTTAAGTGCGGTAATTGTCAGAAACCCTTTAG
>NZ_SFBO01000168.1:0-17318 GCF_007095705.1 Microcystis sp. Msp_OC_L_20101000_S702 | reverse complement strand
TTTCTCCGACTCTCAAACAGGATTGGTATTGGTAGTGCTTCTGCTAATATCTCTAACTTAGCTTGCTTTAGTATTTGCAAGGTTCCAACTATCATTAACAACAGTAGATATCCGGCTCGTCCCAGTTCATTTTCTAACACTTTCTGGTATAGTTCACTTATCATTTTCGTTATTTAGGTCATATATGGTAAATATGACTTATCTTTTTTTGGAGTCTGTGTCTGTATTTTATGCTATATAAGCTTTTCAGCTTGTTTGTCCCCCTGTCAGCCACTTAATAGCAAACAGTTCTTCTCTAACATTGGACTCATCTGAGTCTGAGACTTTATATCTAATTTTTTCGCTTGTTTTTCTGTAATTGCTAATTCCCCCAAAATGCTTTTCACTTTTCTCATCCGACCGGCGGTTTCTCCAGTGCTTGTTTTGACAAAAAAATACCGATTTCTGGGTTGACATACTCAATCATTAAATCTCTAACAGTCTCCTCTATCTCTGCCAAGTTATTAAATTCCTCAACTTGGGATTGTTTATAAAGACATTGCCCTAACTCTTGACATAACTCTTTAATTCTTTTTTCATTTTCTGATAGCATTGGATTGTTCCTCCTATCGAGCTATATTCTGAATTGTAAGTTATAAATATTAAGTAGTCGTGCAAAATTGATTTCCTAGTCGAGACAGGAGACAGGCTTCGGCCGTGAGCTCAGCGTTCGACTGAGCTCACGCCGAAGTCTCACGCCGAAGTCTCACGCCGAAGTCTCACGCCGAAGTCTCACGCCGAAGTCTCACGCCGAGGTCCGAACGGGTGTGGGGTGATGGGGAAGTGGGGTGATGGGGGATAAGATGATAGATGCTGGTGATTTCACCTGATCTTGACTGAGCCTGGGAGTTTTATGAATAGTCTTTTGATTGCGGCTACGGATACCGATGCGGGTAAAACCGTTGTCACCACTGCTTTAGTGGCTTATTGGCAAAAATACTATCCATCCAAGGCCTTGGGTCTGATGAAATTAATGCAAACGGGTCAAGGCGATCGAGAATGGTATGAGGGCTTATTTCAGGGTCAATTAGAAATGATCACACCGCTGCAATATCAAGCACCCTTAGCGCCTCCTGTGGCTGCTGATTTGGAGGGTCGAGATATTCCTTTAGGGACAGTGTGGCAAGCTCTGCTGAACCTACAAAAAAGCCAAGATTTGGTTTTAATTGAGGGTTTAGGGGGTTTAGGTTGTCCTGTCACTCACGAGCTAACTTTGGCGGATTTAGCGGCTCAATGGCGGTTAAAAACCCTTTTAGTGGTGCCGGTGAAATTGGGAGCGATTTCCCAAACGGTGGCTAATATTGCCCTAGCAGAGCAGAAAAAGGTCAATTTGGGCGGAATTATCCTTAATTGTCTCGAACCGCGCACGGAGACGGAGATAGAGCAGTTAACACCGATCGATTTAATTCAATCCTTGACTAATTGTCCGGTTTTAGGTGTTTTTCCCTTTATCGAAGATCGTCGGGATTTGGATAAATTGGCCTCGGTGGTAGCTAGTTGGCCGGAAATTAAGCTGTCAAGCATTTAAATTGCTTGTTGAGACGAGGCAAAAGGCAACCCCCCCTGCCCCCGACATCGGGGGGGTAAGAGAATAAATTAGGGTAAGTCCAGATATTCTTGTTCTGTTAGGGCAAATTCTGGATCAATGATTTTTACTTCATTATAGGTGAGTTGATAGAGTTTGTAAACTAAGTGATCGATCTGCTTTTCTAATTCGCTTGTGTTAGCGTTAGGATCGTCTTTTTTAGCGGCGAGAATTTTGTCAACAATGTCAATAATTATATTTTTTTGATGTAAATCTGTAGCTATAATAGGTAGCTTTCTAATATTAATTGGTTTAACTTCGGCAAAAGTTCTATTTTCTTCTTGAGTTAACTGTTTATAAATATAATCAATTAACTTTGAATTTAAAATGCCAACAAGAAATTTGTAATCAAAATCTATTTTATATTCTTCTTTAATCTTCAATATGATTACATTATTCATAGCGTAGTATGAATCAGTATCAATAGTCGCAATTACACGATCCGCAGTCTGTCTAATAATAATTTTATCTTCTTCAAAAAGTTCTTTGTATCGCGCCCAATGCAAACACCACCAAGGTAAAATTCCTTTTTTTGTTTCCCGTTTACTTTCCAATTTATCCTTGTATTTTTCCAAATATGACAAGCAATTTGGATAGTCATTGATATTGACTGATTTTGTAGTATATATGACTTTAAAATCACTTTCATATGTGACGTATTTATTGAAATTGCTTCCTACTAATACATTTTTTAATATAGATGGTTCTATTCCAAGCTCATTTGCTTCAGAAGAATGAATTCTGAATATTTTATCACCAGTAGGTTGAATACCGTTTGCAACCTCAAGAGCAATTTCATCAATTAATTTTATACTGCTAGAATTTCTATCGTTAATAGAGGCTAACAATCTATTAACTCCAAAAACTGAAGATGGAGTGTCTAATACATCAATTTTTGAGTATTTAGAAAATTCAGTTTGTTGAAATAGAATATTAGATTTTTTAAATGATCTTAAATCTGCATATTCAATAAAATAATTAGGATTGACTTCTTTCTTAAATAAAAGAATTGTAGTAGGAACCTCTGCATCATCAAAAACATTATCGCCTAAGTTTATTACTAAATCAATTGAAGATAAAGCAAGAAGGTTTCTTCGCGATTTTTCATACTCATTCTGAAACAAAAAATTATTTGGTATAATTAAACAGTTACATGAATTTTCTTTTGCGATTAGCAAAGTTTTTCCGATAAAGTAATTAAAAGTATCTGTCCATCTAGTGTGACAATCTGAATATTCAAGTTTCATAAACTCTTTTTCGATATCGCATAAGATAGCCCCATAAGGAGGATTCCCAATCACCACATCAAACCCAACAAAATCCCCGTCATCATTCAACACTTCAGGAAACTCAAACCGCCATTCTAAAGCATTATCATACAGCCTACCGCTTTCAATATCTGCAATTTCAGCAGTTAGCTTGTCAATCTCATTATTTAACTTAGTTACTTTTTTCTCCCGCGCTTTTTGCTCCGTCTTAGTCTCCTCAAACAATAAACCCTGATTTTCCAGATTATAAAGTTCCCCTTGTAATTGACGTAACTTCACCTTCTTAGGATCACTAATTAATAAATTAGCACTAAAACCCGCCTTAATCTTAGCAATCAGCGTTTCCATCTCCCGCTTTTGTTCCTTATTTTCCGCATTGCGATAAGTCTGTACCGCATTGCGATATTGCTCAATACTAAACCTCTGCTTCTGTAAAACCTGTTTAACATCCACATCCAAAGTAAAGCGACTAATCAAAGAATTACCACACTTGATATTAATATCAATATTTGGCAAAGTTTCTAAATTGCCATCCTCTCGATAATAAGCATTTTTTAAAAGCTCAATCCATAACCGCAAGCGACAAATAGTCACGGAATTAGGGTTAATATCCACCCCAAATAAACACCCTTCAATAATCGTCTGTTTCTCATGAAATAAGGCTTGCTGTACCCGTTGCTTTTCTTTATTATTCGGATGATAAGCAAATAAATTCCCCTCATCATCATAAACCAATAACTTATCGTTTCGCACCTCTACCCGATAATCTTTTAGCGACTTACCCGAACTATCTAATAAAACCCGTAACTCACTCTTAATCGCGATTATCTCATTCAAAGCTGAAACTAAAAAATGTCCCGAACCCACCGCCGGATCGCAAATCTTCAGGCTATTAATAATAACATTTGCCTCTCTTTTATCCTCAATTCGTTCATATAAATCATCTAAAGTTTGACAATTCCAGCCTTTTACTTCATTAAACTTCTGCACGATCGCTCTTCGTATCGTTTCCCGACACATATACATAGTAATAAAACTCGGTGTATAAAAAGAACCATCCTTATAACCATTAATCTTTTCAAAAATTAACCCCAACACCGAAGCATTAATTAACTTTTCGCTATCTTCTTGAGGATTTTCTAACTCATCTCGATCGAATTTATAAGCATCCAAAAACTCAAACAAATAAGCCAACGCATTTAACTCACCTACTCGCTTATTACCCTGATTATCTTTTAGCACCGTACCTGCAAAAATGGGTAAAGTTCGCTCCCGCAAATTGCCAATAAAAATCGTTTGCTGTTCCGTCTCCGTTGGCTCAAATAACGAACTATTTAAATAAGGTAGATGAGCAAAAGTCGTTTTAACCTTAGCCTCGCGCTTATTTGTCTCCCTAGCTAACACATCAAAAAATAAACTATCGAGATCATCATAACTGGGAACTTTCGCCAAGTTGAGAAAAGCAAAATCTCGATCGCCTTGATGATATTTAATTAATTGCGCTTCCAATAGTTTGAGAAACAAAACCCGATTAATCCAATTAATTGATAACCGCAACGCCACATTAAAAAGCCGTTCCTCATCCGTAGTTCCAAACTCTTCAGTTAATTTTGAAGTCTTATCTAGACTATCCAACCGACTAATCGCATTTTCAATCAGGGAACCATCACAGCGATCGCATTCTTTCATTCGTCCGATTAACTTCTTCCCTTTATCCTTAATTTCCGTCAAACCGATAATATACAAAAGCTCATTATAAAAAGGCTTATTTAAAGTATTACTGTCATTAACAAAAGGTAACTTAAGTAAATGTTCTGGCGAAAGAATCTTGTAAATATCAAGCAAATCTAAATTTTCCAGTTCTCGCAGATCAAAATGAGTAAACTTAATTTGCTCAATAACTTTAGTGATCGCTGGTTCGGCAATTTGTTGATAGAAAAAATCCGTTTTTGTACTACTCAGTCTCCCTTCTTCAAAATCGCAAAACTGGTTAACTAGAGCCTTATTAGCAAAAAACAACTCCTCAAAAATCTTCGCATCGAAAATAAACCACTCATAAATATTTGTTACGATCAAGTGTTTAATCTCAAGATTTTTATCCGTCACCCTTTCGCGGAGAAAATATAAAACTAACTGCTGAAAAGCCTTAGTATTGAGATGATCCAGTCTTGGCATTTCTGCATTTATTGTCCGAGTAGGTTTCTTAGTCTCAAAAATGATCCCCACTGGACTTTTAACATCCTGGTTATTATGAATCACCAGATCAATGCGCTCTTTTGTATTGATAAAATAGCGATCAGAATAATAGGTATTTTTAAAAAAATCTATCAGCAAATTTTTATTAAACTCTTCGGACTTTTTGCTGTCACATTGCTCCAACAAGCGCGTCAAATTAGCTTGAAAAACCTGAATTGTTTCAGTATCAGGCTTGATTTTCAAGTACATCCGATTTAAGGTTTGCTTAAGTTCTCGCTTATTGACGATCATAAAAGTTTACCTCTAGGGAAACTACCGATTAATTTTATTATAGCATTGCCAAATGATCGGTTAAAATAGAAGGATAAAAGTTGCAATCGAGGTCAATCTGTCGAAGCAAGGAATTTCTAACAGCAATGGGGAAATAATCCCCCGTCACAGTCTAGCTTGACGGGGGGAGTATGTCACTGTTGCAATGCTTTTAAGAAGCGTCCCATAGTGGCAAATAAACCCGACTTTTTGGCTTTGTTAGCAGGATTAGAACTATCCTCAGGATTATTACTAGAAGCTTTCAGAATCAGATTTTCTAAAGCTTCGCCCATGGGTTTAGTGGACTGTTCGGAAATTAACTCGTAACCGTCTTCTTTTTCTAGCCAAACTTGCCACAAGGAAGGATAGGAGCGATAAACGATCGCTGATTCCAAGGGACGAAAATAATAACAACTTTCTAGGATACTTAAAAATCTTTCTCGCAATTGTCGGGCTGCGTAACCGATACCCACTACCGATACATCTTCCAATTGGGGAATTAGAAGAACTACGGGACGATCTTCGGCCAGGTTACAGAGTTTTTCTACGGAATTAATCTCAACCGAGGAGGGACAAACAACTAAAAAAGCTTCATCTTCGGGCTTAATTTTGTTTTCGATGGGAATAAAACGACTACCTAAATCTCCCAATTGAAAAACTGTTTCTCCCCAATCCCGTCGAGCTAACATGGCGGCTCCAGTATCGGGAAAAATTACCCTTAAACCAGAACCATAACTGTCAAAAATAGAGGTAAAATCAAGGGCTAAAGCTTGCGCTTGTAGAGCAATTTCTGGGATAACTAATTCCACTTGTATGCGTCTAGCTCCCGATTCTAGAGCCAGTTGAGTGGCGGCTTTCGCTTGCAGGATCGTTTCTTCTAGGGAATTGGGTAGGGTCATTTCAGTTATCAGTTATCAGTTATCAGTTATCAGTTATCAGTGACTACCACTGGTCGTCGGTGGCTTAAAATCAGAAAGATTTTAATTTTTATAAAAGGTAGGGTTGATTCATGAATGAACCCTACGTCCTGTAGGGGCGAAGCATTCGGGCAATAACCTATCGGTGAAACCGTAGATTTTCTATCCGAATGCTTCGCCCGTACTTTTTGCCGCAAACCCTACTTAAGTTTAGATGAAGTATGACGATATCTGGCATCATCCCCAGCATTAAGATAAATCCTATAAAATACCTTTAGTTTTTAAGAAGAAAGTCGGTAATCGGGGAAAAGGTGAGGAGAGAAAGCTTAGGAAAGTTGATAGGAGCCGTGACGTTGGGCATAATAACCGAGAATTGCCGTGACTAGAGTGCGATCGCTTTCCTGAAAAGTCTCGGTATAGTTAATTTCTAGACTACCGATCTGACTTTGGTGATAATCGAATTGTTGGAACTGCTGGGGAGTGAGATGGGTTTCCACACCCTGAACCTGTTGTAAATGGCTGGCTAATTCTCGATAGATAGCCAAGGGCATTTGGGGATAAATAATAGTTTGTTTTTGTTGAATAGCAATCGATCGCACGGGTTTTATTCTCCTGATTCGGAAACATTATAGCTGATCGAGGCTTGCGGTGCGGCGGCGGGTTCAGGGACACCATCCCCTAGGCGACGGGTAATAGTTTGACCGTATTGTTCTAAGACAATAGAGGGGTTATCGGGATTAGTATTGATCGCTTTAACTAAAATTAAACCATTAGAGAGGGTAGAACCGGGGATAACTCGACGTTCCGTGGCTTCTCCGGGGGCTTTCACGATCGCCATAGGAGTGGTAGGCAACCGGAGAATGCCCGATACTTGCACTTCTTCCGCTTCCGTCGGTTGCGGTGGTGGTGGCGGCCCTTTCACTATCGGTGGTCTGGGGGTGGGAGGATTGCCCATTGGTGCGGGTGCGGTGGCCACCGGAGTCCCAGCCGGGGGTTCTTCCGCCACTGTGATTGTAATATTTGGTTGTACGGGAAAGGGGGCAAAGGGATCCCTGCGACCGCGATTAATTTCTGCCCGTTTTTGGTCGGGATCGGTGGCGGGAATCAATCCAGGTATCCTGGGGGTGGCTGGTTCGGTAGCCGGTTGCCTAGGATTGCTAAAGGCGGGTGGTTGGGCAGCCGGGGGACTGGGAGAGGGGGTGGGGGTTTCTTGGGTAATCGGTGGGGATTGATTAGCTTGGTCAGAAGCTGGACATCCCACCAACAATAAAGCGACACTCCCCACCGATAGGATTAGCGGCAATTTTTTCATGGGGAAACAAAGACAAAATGGCCCGGTCGGACAGCCTTAGATAATAACATAACATTCGTTTCCCAGAAATCTAGGCTGATTACACGGGGAAAGTCAGGAACTTTGCCCCGTTAGTCCAGTTTTAATACTGACTACCAGATTTGCGATGACCGATGGCGGTGACACCGTTACCATCCAAAACTTGACCCCGCTCGACCGTGGCATAGACTAACCAGCGATCGCCGCAGAGTTGTCGCTCTTTGACCGTACACTCTAGATAGGCGAGACTTTCGCTTAAAATCAGACAGCCATTTTCCCCGACTTGGGTTTCTAATTCCGTAAAGACATCGCTGCCGGATTTGATGCAATTGGAAAAATGGCGGCGTAAATTGCGCCCTTCCTTGAGAATATTCAAGGTAAAGGCGGTTCTGGAGTTAATTAGGCGATCGGCGGCTTGTTCGTCAGCAACGGCGATAATTAGCCCCGGGGGGTTAAAACTGGCTTGGGATACCCAAGAGGTCAAGAAACCAGCATGATCCTCGCCCTGACGAGTGGTGAGAACAGAAAGGGAACCGACGATCCGACCAACGGCCTGGGCAGTGCGATCGATTTGTGTTTCGGTCATTCCCTGTTGGGGAACCCGCAATTTTTTGGTTTTTTTCAAGGTCTGGGCAAAAGTTTCTCCGGCTGAATAACCTGCTTGTAAACTGCTTTCTGTGGGGCTAAAACGCACGCGCAAAGACTCAAAACCGAGGCGATAATTGGCATCTTTGAGTTTAGTTTCAATTAAATCTACCGCTTCCCCACTCCAACCGTAGGAACCAAAAACCCCAGCTAATTTAGTTTTTGCTGCCGTGGAAAGAACGATTCCTAAAGCGGTTTGAATCTGGGTAGGAGCGTGACCAGCTAAGGTGGGAGAACCGATAATAAATCCGTCACAATTTTCGATCGCTTGACTAATTTCGGCGGGGGTGGCAAACTCACAATTGATTGATTCTACGGCCAGATCATTTTCTAATAATCCTCGTTCGATCGACCGGGCCAGGGTGGCAGTATTTCCGTAGGCAGAAGCATATAATAAAGCCACTTGTAGGGGTCGAGTTTTTTGTTCTTGACACCAATAACGATAATCGTGGGCAAGACGACTAAGACTATAACGAATTATCGGACCGTGGGCAGGTGCATAATATTGGGCGGGAAATTCTTTAATTTTGTCGAGGGCTGTTTCTACTGTTTTAGATTGCACGGCATGGAGACAATCAAAATAATAACGACGATCTGCGTCTAATTCTTTCCAATTTTTATCCCAAATATCGTCACTGCACAGATGCACACTAAAGAATTTATCGCTGTATAAAATTTGGGTTTTTTGGTCAAAAGTGCAGATTCCATCAGGCCAGCGCGGCGTAGGGACATTAATAAAACTGAGTTGATGACCCTGCCCTAAATCAAGGATTTCATCGGTTCGTATTCCCAAAATTTGGGCATCAGGCAAGGCATTTTTCAGGGTATTGACGGCAGCTTTAGAACAGAGGATGGTGATTTGATGGGTTTGGTCTAATAATGCCTTTAAAGTGACGATACGGTTGGGATTAACGTGACTGAGAATCAGATAATCGAGACGATGTAAGGGGACATATTGACGAATTTCTTCTAAATAAATTTCGGTGAAGGATTCTCCAGGAGGATCGATTAAGGCGGTTTTATCGCCCCAGATAAGATAGGAATTAGCCGTGGTTCCCCGTTGACGACCATATTCTATTTCAAATTTTAATCTGTCCCAAGTACGCGAGCGAAAAACCCAAGTTTGATCGGCAATTTCGGCGGTTTTAACATCGCGGGAGCGATTATTAATAGCAGGATTGGGAATTAAGGTAGTAGTGGTCATAGTTGTTAAGTTGGGTGTTGGGTGTTGGGTGTTGGGTTTTAGGGTTTTAGGGTTTTAGGGTTTTAGTTGAAATTACTCTATCTCCCCATTTCCCTATTCCCCCATTTACCTATCCCCTTCTAACTGATAACTGATAACTGATAACTGATAACTGATTAAGTTTTGCTGTTTATTTCAGTTAATTCTTTAACTAAATGTTGACGATAACGCTCCGAAACTTTTTGTTCGGGATCGATACCTTCAAAGGTGGGAGGAAGCCAAACTCTTAACACCATTAATGTGCCGAGAACTATTAGAAAAGCACAGGCGGCTAATACTTGTGTCCAATTAGTTTCTAGGACTCCTCTGACAATTAATTCTCGCAAAACCGAGACGATCGAAACTTCCACAGCAACACCGATAGAAACTCGTTTTTCTTGCAAATAAATAATTAACAATCGGAACAATTCTACTAGAATTAAGAGGAATAAAATATCGGCGGTAATAATCCGAAATTGAATCGGTGGCAGCAGCGACATAAACATTTCTCTGACTTCTAACACCATGAAGCTAAATAAACCAATACAGAGAGAAATGACAATTAAATCTTGAATCATTTCTAAGACTTGTACTACTCTCACCATCATTGGGGAAGGTTTTTTAATTGGTTCGTACATTTTATTGCTCCTAAAATTGATAAAATTTGGTGTTAGGAAAGTGGGGAAGTAGGGTGATGGGAAGAATAAATAAAAATAATCTCCTGCCTCCTGCCTCCTGATAACTGATAACTGATAACTGTTAATAATGATTGCCAACTTTGCGATGATGGACAGCAGTTAAGGTATCTAAACGGGCAACTCGTCCGCTATTAACGGTACAATAAACTACCCAATGATCGCCGCAATCTAAACGACTGGTGACTTGACATTCTATATAAGCTAAGGCATCGGCTAAAATTGGTGATCCATTGTTAGCAGTGTAGGTTTTAATGCCTTCAAAACGATTGGCACCGGGAGAGAAACGCTTGAGGAAATGTTTCATTAATTTCTGGTAATTATCCTCAGCTAAAACATTTAAAACAAAGGTATCGCTAGGCTGTAAAAAGGATACCATTGCTCGATCTTTAGCCACTGCAATCGCCACACCTAAAGGATTTAAACTTGCTTGTGTCACCCAAGAGGCAATCATGGCACTAGATAAATCGGCTTTTTGGGAAGTAATTAGGTATAATCCGGTGCTAATACGTCCTAGAGCCTTTTCTAAGTCGTTATTAATCGATTTAATTTGTTTAATTGTTTTTTCTCGGCTTAACCATTGGCCGAGTTCGGTTCCTGCTTCATCGGCAATTAAATCGAGGGATTGATTGGTATTGTCTTTAACTAAAAGAGGAGGAAAAGCTTCGATCGCCCCGATTTCCTGTAATTTATTTCTTAAGGGGAAAATTGGTTCATCTTCCCCACCTCCTGACTCAAATAATCCTACCGCTTGTTTGCCATTGATTGAAGCAATAATCGTGCTTAAAATCGTCTGGTTAATCGGGGAAGATTGGGGAGGCATTCCGACGATAACTCCCTTAGATTGATTGATCAATTCTCTGACTTCGTGGGGATCAGCATTATTCATATCGACTAATTCTGTCACCACATCATTTTTATTCAAACCCTGACTAATCATAGTAGCTAAATGTTCGCTTTGTCCGTAATCTTGGGTAAAAAATACAGTCACTAAAGTATCAGCAGAAGTTTGTTCTTGACTCCAAGTTTGATAGCGTCCCACCCAATCAGAAATATGGTGTTTTAATAGGGGGCCGTGACCGGTGGCAATGAGATTAATCTCAAATTTCTCGATCCTTTTAATTGCCCCTAAAACCGAACGAGCATTCGGTCGCATCAGACAGTCATAATAGGTTTGAAAATCGCCTTCTAGCAGGTCTTTTTCTCGATCATAGGTTTGATCGTCACAAAAGTGCATTCCGAAGGCATCACAGGTAAAAAGGGTGGCAGTTTTAGCATCAAAAGTGAAGATAGTATCAGGCCAATGAAGATTAGGGGCCGCAACAAATTCTAAAACATGGCCATTACCTAAATCTAAAGTATCACCACTTTTAACTATTAACTGTTTAAAGGGTCTGTGTACCATGTTTTCGAGGAATTGCATGGCAACTTTTGCCCCCACCACGGTAACTTCTGGGACTAATTCTAAAACTTCTTTGACTAAACCACTGTGGTCGGGTTCGGTGTGACTGATAATTAAATAATCAAGATGATTGATGTTGATTAGTTTAGTTAATTCCTCCAGATAAAGGCGATCGAATTTGCGGTGAGATGTATCAATGAGAGCGGTTTTTTCCCCTTGAATAACAAAAGAGTTATAAGTGGTACCGTTTTCTAAACCAAATTCGATATCAAAGCGATCGCGGTCCCAATCCAAACAGCGCAGGGTAAAGGTATTTTCGGCGATTTCTTGGATTTGTGTGGTTAAACGGCTGGTTTTAGCGGGTTTTGGGGTGATTAAAGCAACCATAATTTCTATCTCCCACAGGATTTGATGCGGAACTGCATTTGCTTAATTCCTATGGTGACTTGCTTTCAGGGATTTGTAAAATACCAATTACTCAAGTCAATGATTAGTTAGATTTATATAACCTTTTCTCTATGGTTGCGGATATTAATTTGAGTGCTGGCCCTACCGAATCAAGACCTGAATACTGATTGTGCATCCTATCCACCGGTTAGCTTAGTCCTCGGTTTTACCTACTGCACTTTTGCCTATTTGTCAAGCTTTTTACACAATTCTTAATATTTCCCTCGTTTTTGCTCTCTCGCTCTCTTGGGGTGTTTTGTTTTCGATGTCAGTCTATGGGTGAACCTGTAACCCTTAACACAAGTCCAGAAAAAGGGTTTCTTCAAGAAACCCTTTTTCTCTGTGTGGCCAGGTTAATTTATCAGTGTGAAATCAGCCGCTATCAGGGTAGGAACAGTCAACAAATTGGCAAATTCAAAGCCACTTCCTAAACCAGCAGCACTACCATTTTGATTGTAGTAAATACTGCCACTGCTGTTACTGTAAACGATAAAAGCACTGCTAGTGGCGACTAAATCATCGTCAGCGACGCTGGCAAATTCAGCCGGTTGACTGAAGCCATTGCCAATGATACTTTGTAAGGCAGTAAAGATGGCTTTACTTAATACTATTTTATCACTGCCGGGGGTGAAATCGCTGATGGCATCGATGCCTAAATTACTACTGTTGAAGATAAAATTATCGCTACCATTACCACCAGTAAGTAAATCATCACCAAAACCACCAATTAACCTATCGTTTCCGTTTTGACCGGTTAATTGATCGTTGCCACCACGACCAGTTAGAGTATTATTAAGGCTATTCCCGGTTAGTCGGTCATTACCGCTATCGCTAATAATATTTTCGATGGTGTTATTTGCCGAAAAAGTCAATTTTAGATTATTGGTAACGGCGGTTTGGACAGCAGTAGTCCCCAAGTTAACTCTTACTGCGGTATTTGTCCCAGTAAAGTCGAGGGTATCGATACCGCCGGTGGTAGTTTCTTGGATGGTATCGCTTGCTAATTGGGTTGAAGCATTGAAACAGTAAATATCGTTACCATTAGCACCAGCGAGGATATTGTTACCGCTATTTCCGGTAATTTTATTGTTAGCAGCGTTACCCGTACCATTAATATTATTACTGCCAATTAGTCTGAGGTTTTCCACATTATTGGGTAAGGTTCGAGTAATGCTGCTTTGTAGGGTGTCAGTAATAATTACCTGTCCAATTGCTTCGTCGGGATTGATGGTAGCATTAACCGCATTTGACAGGGTTACTGTAAAAGCTTCATCAGGTTCATTGAGGTTATCATTGAGGATGGGAATGCTAATAGTAGCGGTGGCAGTATTAGGTGCAATGGTGATAGTTCCAGTTTTGCTAGTGTAATCTACATTGGCGGTAGCGTTAATGGGTGCAGTGGTATAGTTGACGCTAATTGGTTGTGTACTTGGATTATTTACAGTGACGGTGAGGATTGCATTACTATTTTGACCTTCCACCACGGTGATGTCATTGATGGAGAGTTGCGAGGTGACAGTGCTATCGTCATCATTAATCGTACCTTGTCCTTGATTATCGGTTATCGTAACATTACGACCATTGGCTTGTAAGTTACTCAGATTGACGAAGAAAGTCTCGTTATTTTCAACTTTAGTATCGCCATTGACAGCAACAGTAATCGTCTTAGAAGTCTCCCCAACATTGAAGGTTAAGGGAGTAGTAGCAATCGCTGTATAATCATTATCTGCTGTGGTAGCGGTTCCATTGGCTGTAGCGTAATTGAGGGTGACAGATGTATCAACTGGATTGGAAAGGGTGACGGTAAAGACTGCATTGGTAGTCCCGCTATTTCCTTCGCTAACAGTTACGTCATTGATTGAAATAGAGGCACTGTCATCATTATTAATTGTTCCCGTCACTGGGGTGGTCGTACCTATTGTATAACCTGTCCCCGCAGCAAGGGTTAAAATAACAGTTTCGTTACTTTCTACTGTTGTGTCAGCAGTGGGGTCAACGATTACCGTCGCGGTCGATGAACCAGCCGCAAAGATGACGCTGGTGGGAATAGAAGCGTAATCGGTTCCATTGGTTGCTGTCCCACTAACTGTATAGTTAACTGTTAAAGAATTAGTGGTTACTCCGGTGCGGGTGAAGGTATAAACCAGATTTGTTGTCCCATCTTCTGTCACACTGCTAGGAGAAACTGCAAGGGTAATACTGGGAAGAGTCGGACTAGAAACATAGCTAAAATAACTAGCAGTTAGACTTAATGCTGTTTGATTACTGATATAAGCAATCAGTTCATCTGCTTCGTTTCCTGGTTTGTTGATGTAGAGATTAGTAGTGGAATCAGAAACTGTTAAGAGATAGTCACTACTTGCACCTCGTAGTTGAATTGTATCATCAATCGTGCTAAAGTCGGCAATTTCCGCGTAGTCGCTAGTACCTTCAGTAGCTGTCAAACCGTCATCATAGAAGGTCTTTGTCGTATCTGCAAGGATAAAGCGATCGCTTCCTGAACCTCCTACTAAATCATCATATTCTCCTGTACCGCCATCTGTTCCTTGTAGGGTGTCATTCCCATTACCACCATAAAGCTGATCATTATCAGCACCCCCATTGAGGACATCATTCCCATCCTCTCCATCAATGATGTCAGCACCAGCATTACCTGAAATGGTATCGTTACCCTCTCTACCATACAAATGTTCATAGTAACCTACTGCTGTACCGCCAAAAATGACATCATTATAATCAGTTCCCTTAAACCCGTTAAAACTCTCAATCGAAGTAAAGGTATCAGTTTCCGTACCGACAGTAATCGTTCCACTCCCAGCGGTGTCGTAGGTCATGGTTAAACCACTACTACCATAGCTGTAGTCAGCATGATAGCTATCACTACCAGCACCACCATTTATCGTGTCATTATTGCCTTCATCGCCGGTAAAGTAATCATCTCCTGAATCACCATTGAGGAGATCATTACCATTACCACCATAAATGTCATCATTACCTACACCCCCATTGAGGACATCATTCCCATCCTCTCCATAAATTTCGTCAAAACCAGCATTACCTGAAATAGTATCGTTACCACCTCCACCTTTGAGTCCACCCTCATAATATTCATTTTCTGTCCCGCCAAAAATGACATCATTATACTCAGTTCCCTTAAACCCGTTAAAATTCTCAATCGAAGTAAAGGTATCAGTTTCTGTACCGACAGTAATCGTCCCACTCCCGGTAGCGGTATTGTAGGTCATGGTTAAACCGCTACTAGCATAGCTGTAGTCAGCCTCATAGCGATCAATCCCACTACCACCATTTATCGTGTCATTACCGTCCTCATTGGTAAAGTAATCATCTCCTGCATCACCATTGAGGCTATCATTCCCACTACCACCATAAAGTTGATCATTATCAGCACCACCATTGAGGACATCATTCCCATCCTCTCCATAAATTTCGTCAAAACCAGCATTACCTGAAATAGTATCGTTACCACTTCCACCTGAGAGAGCGCCATAATAATAATAAAATTCACTTTCTGTCCCGCCAAAAATGACATCATTATACTCAGTTCCCTTAAACCCGTTAAAACTCTCAATCGAAGTAAAGGTATCAGTTTCTGTACCGACAGTAATCGTCCCACTCCCGGTAGCGGTATTGTAGGTCATGGTTAAACCGCTACTAGCACTACTGTAGTCAACCTCATAGCGATCAGTCCCACTACCACCATTTATCGTGTCATTACCCGCATCGTTGGTAAAGTAATCACTTCCATCCCCACCGTTAAGAGAGTCATTACCATTACCTCCATAAATATTATCGCTTCCCCCCAGACCACTTAAAGTATCATTGCCATCTAACCCAAAAATATTATCACCCCCAGATGTACCCGTAATACTATCATTCCCATTAGTCCCCGTAAAATCCGCCTGTTCTACTTGAATAATTTCCCCATTTACTATAATTGTTGTCTGGTCATTCTCTGCTCGTAAAGCGTCTAAGGTTGCCACATCCAGACTGTTACCTTGAACCAACTCCGCAAAAATTGCCCCCTCATCTCCCGCGCTATCCACCTGATTAATTTGAGCATCCACATAATGCCCAATTTCTTCTAAAATTACATTAACTATCGCTGCTGACGAAGCTGTATTTAAAAAAGATGCTGATAGATAAATCTTATTCGTACTGCTGGAATATGCACCATTCGCCGTCCCTAAAACCTCATCACTGAGTACCTCAATCGGGGGAATTTGACTAAAATTTCGGCTTTGCCACTGCTGTTGTAGTTCTGTCGCCTTAACCACATCATAACTTGTGCCAAAAGCGATAGCCAAATTCGCCCAAAAACCATCAGATTGAGCAAAATTAAACAAAACATCGTCAACAACAGGAAGAATCGGCAAAAGAGAGGAAGTCATGACATTAACAGCAAAAGTTTATTAATAACAGTTTTAGCCTAACAATCCCCAATCTTTCAAGACCCCTGTAACAGAAATTAACATTTATTACAAGAAAACGGGTTCCTTCGAGAAACCCGTTTTCTAGATATTAGGATAAGATTATTGGATTCTTGCCAAAGACTGCTTGTAGATAGTACCGAAACTTTATTCAGGTATTGTTCCACATCTAAAGGAACTTCACCTAAGCGAGCTTGCAAAACTGTTTTGACAAAATCACGAGCATTTTCTAACGCGCCAATTTCCTTGCCTATTTCCTTACCAATTTCCTTACCAATTTCCTTGCCTATTTCCTTACCAATTTCCTTACCAATTTCCTTGCCTATTTCCTTACCACGTTCCATTCCTCGTAACTCCATATTACTCATTAAAGGCATGGTTCTTTCCTCCTCAAATTGTTTAATTTTATTCTCTAAACTTGACTGTAATTCAGGGGATAAAGTCATCATATTGTCGATGATTTCAAACAGTTTAATTATCTGTTCTCTCTCGAACTCCTTTTCATATAATCCCCTGATTAACCTCCACTTCCACTGTTCCCGTTGTGGCAGCTTCCCAGTAGTCGCTTTTGTTTTCAGGTGTGCCATGACTATTATAGCAAAGGGATTGCTACTTGCTTCTAGTTCTGACCATCTTTCCTCATAGTCCAGTAATTTAACCGTTGGGAATTTCAGACTCACTTCACAGCCGGCGATAGTATAATTATAGGAATCTGGTCGCCAATTTACTCGTTCATCTCCTAATATAGCGAGACTGATAACCGGTTTCTGATACAAATCAAAGGCCCGATAGTTATAAATATACATCCTCTGAGG
>NZ_SFBO01000167.1:0-9950 GCF_007095705.1 Microcystis sp. Msp_OC_L_20101000_S702 | reverse complement strand
CCAATCCTAGGAATTCGGTTTGAGATGTTTGAAGAGGGTTTAGAGGTCTTTTATCCCAATGGGGAACGATTTAAAGACCCTGAAACCCTCTTTGAGGAACGCAACCAAGCACAACAAGAGCGCAACCAAGCACAACAAGAACGCGACCGCGCTTTTGCCCGATTACGCGAATTGGGCATTGATCCGACACAGTTGTGACTATAGCGTTTTTCAGTCTGCTGAGGTACAAAAGTTATGGGTTTTATGCAAAAGGCAAAAGGCAAGAGGCAAAAGGCAAAGGGGAAGAAAAACAGGTGTACCTCACTAGCTTAGGGAACGCTATATAATTAATCTTCAGCGGAGATGCCGTCCTCTTCCACCACCGCTTCGGTGATAGGAGAGGGGGGAATTTCCGTTAAGGGAGATAAATCGGCAGGGGGGGGCATCACGCGATCGAGTTTTAGGGTTAAATAACGAATAACCTCATCACTTAAACGCATGGCCCGTTCCATGGGGGCGACTTGTTTGCCGCTGGCCTGATAATTCATCTGCACATAGACACCATCATTGAGTTTTTTGATGGGATAGGCCAGACGTTTTTTACCCCACACCTTAACTTGAATGTCTGTGGCGCTGTGTTCGGTAATCAGAGTCCGATAACGTTCCACTTGTTGCTGAACGACTTCTTCCCCTAAATCGGGACGGAGAATGTAAAGAGTTTCGTAGTTATTGCTCATCTCAGAATCCTTATGGACTAGAAGGCTTCTTTGTCAAGGCCAGGAGTTAATTGATTTTCATAACTCTCTAGCTTTTAATAAAGAAGCAAGGATATATGATCATACTACTATCCGAGAGTCGATCGCTAGTCATTCCCAGAAAAATATGGCGCAACGCTATGTACGAGTGAAACATCGTCAAGGACAAATCTTCTACGGACTGTTACAGCTAAACCGTAGCGTTGCTGTCTTTGATGCCCCTCCCTGGCAAGGAGGGCAACTAACCAAGCTAGAATTAGAACCTGATAGCTACCAACTATTAGCCCCCTGTTTCCCGTCGAAAATTATTGCCGTGGGCAAAAATTACCGCGCCCACGCCGCCGAGATGGGAACACCTGTACCGGAAGAACCGCTTTTATTTCTCAAGCCACCGACGACAATTATCGCCGACGGTGAAACAATTTTTTATCCGCCCCAATCGGAAAGAGTAGATTATGAGGGAGAATTAGCATTAATTATCGGAGAAACCGCCAAAAACTGCACGACAGCCCAAGCCAGAAGCAAAATCTGGGGTTATACTATTGCTAACGATGTCACCGCTAGGGATTTACAGAAAAAAGATAGCCAATGGACGCGGGCGAAAGGATTTGACAGTTTTTGTCCCCTCGGCCCCTGGATTGTCCGGGAACTGAGTATCGGGGCGCAATTAACCACTTTTCTCAATGATGGCAGCGAACCCAAACAAAGCAGTTATCTGAGTGATATGGTCTTTCCCCCCGATGTCTTGGTGGCTTATATCTCTCAAGTGATGACCCTGCTGCCGGGGGATGTGATTTTAACGGGAACTCCCGAAGGAATCGGACCGCTGCAGGTGGGGGATAAGGTTCGGGTGGAAATAGAAGGCATCGGGGTTTTGGAAAATAGCGTCATGGCAGCAGAAATCAATTAACGATAATTAACAATCCTAGCGAATACGGTCGGGTCTAGACTCGCCCCACCGACTAAAGCCCCGTTTATCTGCGATTGAGCCATAATTTCATCGATATTATCGGGTTTTACCGAACCACCGTACTGAATGGTTACGTCGGGATTGTCTAATTGTTGTCGAATCAAACCGATAACGCGGTTCGCTTCCTCGCTTTCGCAGGTTTCCCCCGTGCCAATCGCCCAGATGGGTTCGTAGGCGATAACGAGGTTTTTTTGGTCAACATTGACTAAACCCCCTTGAATTTGCTTGATAATTACCTTTTCCGTTTCTCCAGCATCTCTTTGGGCTTTACTTTCTCCCACACAGATAATCGGGATTAAACCTTGTTTTTGGGCAGATATAACCCTTAAATTGACGGTTTCATCGGTTTCGCCGAAATATTGCCGGCGTTCACTGTGACCGATAACCACATAGTGAACCCCAATTTCGGTTAACATATCCGCCGAGATTTCGCCCGTATAAGCCCCCGATTTTTCCCAGTGGACATTTTGCGCCCCCAAGCGAATACGACCGCCGTGGAGGGTTTTAGAGAGGACAGCTAAAGCTGTGAAAGGCGCGCAAAGAACCACTTCTCGGTCGTCGGGGGTTTCATCTAGATGGGATTTAAAATCTTGCAAAAACTCCAAAGCTTCTCTCTGGGTTTTGTGCATTTTCCAGTTACCTGCAATAACAACTTTCGGCACAGCTTAATTAATTTAGTAGATTTGATAATTTATGGTACATTTTACTGTAAGCCTTTTTGTTACCCTAAGCAAGATCACCGATAATCGCTGTCTGTCGTGAACAGATTTCTTTAATACTTTTACCTGTACCTAGGGTTTGCTGAATAAATCTAAAAACTTTGTTTGATAAGGCTTTTAGACTTTTTTGACCTCAAAAAGTGCCTACCATTGGAGGGATCGGGGGTAAAATTCCTGGACTTTTTCCCTGAAAATTAGGTAACTGACCACCTCAAAATCGGTAAAACCCTACACCCTACACCCCACACCCCACACCCTGCCCCCACGAAAAACTTTTTGCCGCAAACCCTACCTATGCCCTAATCCCCTACCAAATCCTCATGCGAACCTTAGCGATCGGCGATATTCATGGTTGCTCGAAAGCTCTAGATCACTTACTAGAGATCGTCAACCCCAAACCGCAAGATACTTTAATCACCCTCGGTGATTACGTTAATAAGGGCAGAGACTCGAAAGGGGTGATCGATCGCCTGATTTCCCTACATAAACAGGGAAATTTGATTCCCCTCAAGGGTAATCACGAGATTATCATGCTGCAAGCCCGTAACAACCCCCTTAAACAGCGTCTCTGGTTAGAAAAAGGCGGTAAAGCTACTCTAAAATCCTATAGCGAAGGCCACCTGATTAAAATTCCCGAATCCCACTGGGATTTTTTAGGAAAAGTCTGTATAAATAGCTACGAAACTGCAAATCATTTATTTGTTCACGCTAGTCTCGATCCCCATCTACCCCTAGCCAGACAACCAGAATACAA
The DNA here is from genome assembly GCF_007095705.1 of Microcystis sp. Msp_OC_L_20101000_S702. Taxonomy (NCBI): domain Bacteria; kingdom Bacillati; phylum Cyanobacteriota; class Cyanophyceae; order Chroococcales; family Microcystaceae; genus Microcystis; species Microcystis sp. Msp_OC_L_20101000_S702. The sequence goes on along the minus strand of NZ_SFBO01000167.1, from coordinate 6,773 downwards.
GCTCTTTTGGGAGAAATTTCAATATCCCGCCGCCCATAGTTCGGGAAAAACCATGATTTGCGGCCATACCAGCCAAAAAAGCGGGAAACCGATTAATCTCGGCCATGCCATTTGTATTGATACTTGGGCCTACGGCCAAGGCTGGTTAAGTTGTTTAGATGTGGAAACGGGGAAATTGTGGCAGGTTAACCAGCGAGGAAATTTTCGGATTAGCCATATTCAAGATTATTATCTTCCATCCTCTCTAGGTCAGGACATTAAGGACGGTTCGCCGATTTTTGGCCGTTCACTCTTGTCAAGAGCGGCAGCAATGACATTTAAGGGCAAATAACTGGGGTAAACTCCCTCGCGAGCGCGTTCAATATCCGTTTCCTCTAGGGGAATTTGGTATTTAATCGCAATTGCCTTGAGGATATCGCCGCGATCGATTACTCCCGCTACGGCGGAGGCCGGTGTTAACACCGTGAGCATGGGGTCCTGGATGGTTTCCAATTTCTGCACCACTGTCACTAAGGGGGTTTTTTCCTCAACAGTGGCAATTTCCGTGAGGGGATGGGCAATATCAAGCAGTTGTTTTTCTGACCATAAACTGCGCTCGATCGCCTGTAAATCTGCCACCCGAATTAATCCCCGATAACGTCCCTCGGAAGCGGCAAAATAAGCAGTATTGGCAGCCGCTCGGTCTAAAACGTATTCTTGGGCGAATTCCTCTAGGGTTTGATGGGCGTTTAAAACCCGCAAATGTCTGCTCATCACCTCTCCCGCTGTGAAATTGAGGAGACTTTCCTGTAAATTAGTTAAATTATCGTAGGCGCGGGCATTTCTGAGGATAAACCAGCCCATTAATCCTAACCAGGCACCCCCCACATCTGCCGTCAAGATAACCAAGAAAATCCCCAAAATAATCCCCAACCAACCGATTAATTGACCACTGATCGCAGCCCAATGTAACCCTTTCCAGCGATCGCCAGTCGCTTGCCAGACCATTGCTTTGAAAATTTGACCCCCATCGAGGGGTAAACCGGGGATAAGATTAAATAGAGCCAAAAACAGGTTAATTATCGCTAAATGCCCGCATATATAGGTTAAATTGGCGTTTAAATAGGGTAAGTGACTGGCTAGGGAGAGGAGACAAAACAGGAGAAAACTGACGAGGGGTCCAGCGATCGCTACTTGCAGGGCCTCGGGAGGAGTCCGAGATTCTCGCTCGATCGAGGCCATACCCCCAAAGAGAAACAGGGTAATGGAATTGACCTGGATGCCTTGGGAGCGAGCCATGAAACTATGACCTAATTCGTGGAGTAAAACCGAGATAAACAGCAATAAAGCGATGATTAAACCAAGTAACCACGCTAAAACAGCACTATGGGCGGCCAGAGACTGAATTTCTGCATCGGTGGCATTGATCAAGGTGACAAAAGCCAGAATCAAAAACCACGAGGAATCAATATAGAGAGGAATGCCCAATAAAGAGCCAATTCGCCAATTTGTACGCATAATTCTCAGTGGGGAAATGGGGAAGTGGGGAAGTGGGGAAGTGGGGAAATGGGAAATTTAGCTGAAATTTCCCTATCACCCTAAATCCCTAACCTCTAACCTCTTTTAAGACATTTGGAAAATAAAAGTCATTTTGTCCCCTTTACCGAGGGAAATGCGATCGCCTGCCCGAAGACGATGACGATTGCCGGAGGGTAGGGGATTGTGATTAACGTAGGTTCCGTTGGCGCTGCCCGTGTCTTCAAGGTAATAGATGCCCCCTTCGACGCGGATATCGCCATGAACCCGGGAGACGATGTCAGAATCGGGAAAACCGGAAACATCGATATCGGGGGGAATGCGATCGTTAGGTTTGCCGATATGAATTACCGATAGATGTAGGGGTAATTCAATTTTGCTATCGGTTTGTAGGTGCTGGAGACTGGCCATTTCCGTCTGCAAGCGGGTGGCGGCCGGAACCGGTGGGGGGGCAACAGGAGGAGGTGCGATCGAGGCGCCGGTGGCTGTAGGGACCGGTGGGACGGGTTCAGGTTCAGGTTCCGATTCGGCCTCGGCTGCTACCATGGGGGCAGAATTAGGCTGTAAATTGTAGCCACACTGACCACAAAAGGTGGCATCAGTTTGGATGGTTGCCCCACAACTAGGACAGGAAGACATCCGCGGCAAGGGAGTGTAACAGGCCTCGCATTGACTGGCCTCATCGGGGTTAGTATGTTCGCAATTAGGACAAACGATCATTTTTAAGGAAAAAGTAAAAAGTAAAAAGTAAAAAGTAAAAAAGCAGATTAGGGGTTGGGGTGTTGGGGTTTTGGGGTTTTAGGGTGTTGGGGTGTTGGGGTGTTGGGGTGTTGGGGTGTTGGGGTTTTAGTTGAATTCCCCCATTTCCCTATTCCCCTATTCCCCTATTCTCTAGACAAAAGAGGAACCAGCGGCCGCATCGAGTAACCAATATAATTCCCCGGCCGGGGGGTGGATGAGACGGGAAGGATAGGAGAAAGAGTCACCATAGGCAGAGAAAATCTCATGTAGAGCGGGGCGTTTACTTTCGCCGGCAGCGATAAAGATCACACAACGGGCCTGATTGATCAGGGGAACGGTAAAAGTTAAGCGGGGATTGCCGTCTTTCTCGCCGACGGTGATACAGCGATCGCTCACCGTTAAAGCTGCCGTGTGGGGAAAGAGAGAGGCAGTGTGACCATCATCGCCCATTCCCAATAAAATCAGGTCAAAAACGGGAAAATCGGGAGAATTGACCCCAAACCATTGGCGGAGATGATCATCGTATTTTTGGGCAGCCAGGTGGGGATCGGGGTCATCCGTGGGCATAGGATGAATATTAGCGGCCGGGATCGGTATGCGATCGAGCCATGCTAATCGGGCCATGCGTTGATTACTGTCGGGATGATCGGGACTAACGTAGCGCTCATCTCCCCAGAAAACGTGAATTTTTGACCAGTCGAGGGGTTGAGAGGATAAAGCTTCGTAGAGAGGTTTCGGGGTACTACCGCCGGACAGAGCGATGGTAAAATAGTCCTGTTGGTCGAGGCTGGTTGTGATTTTTTCCAGAACCAGCGCCAGAGATTTTGCGATCAGAGCTTGTTTATCAGCTAAAACTTCCACCAATTTCTGCATGGGTTTTGTTATCAACTCAGGGGGGCTGTCTTTACTATAGGCTAACCATTGAGGACTCATCTGAGAGCTTGGGAAAATTTTATTCTTTGACAGTCTCTGTCTTAGGGAAGAGATATGGGGAAAACCCAGTCTGAGAGCTTGGGAAAATTTTATTCTTTGACAGGGATAGGTTTACCGATGCCATATTGAGGTAATATTTCTAGAGTCGATTCTCGAAAGAGGTTGACAAGCAGAACGATTTAGCGTAGGGTTTAGCGGGAGGTTGAGCAAAAGTTAATTAGAAATTGCAGTTTGTCAGATTGCCTCTCGGCAAAATCCTTCTGGGAACCCCCAGCGAGAACTTTTAAACAGACTAATGAATCTATTCATTGACATACCATTACAGAAACAGCGATGAACAGTTTTACTTCTTTGTCCCTGAAATTAACGGGATTGGTTTTCATTCTTTCCTTCCTTTTGGATGCGTTTATCCTGCCACTGCCCTATCAATTCAGTCAATCCCAATGGCAGGTAGGGTTCGTCACCACCTTTGTCGATCGAGGAATTGTTCCTCTTCTGGGTATCGTTCTCGTTTTAATCGCTTACTGGATTGACGATAACAATAAAAATTTCACTACTAGGAAATACCACTTTGAATTGCGTTGGCCGATCTTTATTCTTTCCACAGTGTTAGGCTTAGTTTTTCTGTTGATGATTCCTGTTCATATCAATAATATCAACCAGATTAAAAACGACGCTTTGACTCAAATTGAACAGGGTGTTGATCAAGGGGAGGGACAAATTCAGGCTTTCTTAGCCCAGTTAAATACTCTATCGCAAAATCCCCAACTATTAGAACAGCAGATCTCTCAGAGAACTCAAGTGATTGAAACTGGTCGTTTCCAAGGACAACCGATCAGCACAGAACAGTTACAAACCCTTCGCCAACAAAGAGAGCAATTAACTAATTTACGCGATTTATCCAAAAGCCCGAGGGAATTTAAACAGAAATTAGATGAGATCAAAAATCAGCTACAAACTCAGCTGCAAGAGCGGCGAAAACAGGCAGAAAGCCAAGCTAACTTGGAGGCTTTGAAACAGTGGTTAAGAATTGGTAATCAAAGCATGTTGCTATCGATTTGCTATAGTTTGATCGGTTGGTTAGGCATTCGAGAACTAAGTAGTATGAAACAACCCATCGCCTAAGTAGGGGATTTATCTTAAATGATGAAGTCTAAAGTTTTCGTTTTCGGGAGCCAAAATTCGGGCTTCGGCCAGGAGCTCAGCGTTCGACAAAAGCTCACGCCGAGTTCCGAATGGACTCAGCAGACGAGCGCGGACAACAGCATACTTAATCCTTAGGATCAAATCTGTAACTACTTAGATATTCAGCCACAAAGGGTATCATTTGCCGATGCTCTTTTTTTTATTAAACCTCTTGCATAATTAATTTTTGCTGATTCAAAAGCGTCCTACAATACTAAATCCTGTTTGAAAGGCATAGGGGAGCAGGGAGTGGGGAGAAGGGAGAATAAATAAAAATAATCTCCTGACTGCTGACTGCCGACTGCTGACTCCACCAAGAAACTTTTTCGGTAAACCCTAATTAGAGATTTTTTAGTACAAAGGCTCTAGAATGGCCCGTGCCAGTTATTGACCCGAAGACTTGTTTTTTCAGTCTTGTGGCTTTATCATGGGTACTGTGTGGTGTGTGTGATGTGAAGGAGTAAGATGACTGCTAATAGCCAACTTATCTCCGTCAAGGCTCTACAAGCTTTGATGAAGCGAGGGTTCAAACCTTCGGTCTCTGGTAGACGGCATCAAAAATCTTGGTTAATAGCTTTAGACGGCGATACCTCAAAACGATTATTCGATATCGTTTTCTCCCTATCGGTTCTAATTTTCTTTTCGCCGCTTTATTTGATCTTAGCCTTATTGATCGCGATTAGTTCCCCCGGTCCGGTCTTCTATATGCAGAAGCGCGTCGGTCAAAACTTCCAGCATTTCAACTGTATCAAGTTCCGTACTATGGTAATGGACGCGGATAAGGTGTTAGAGAGACTGATGGAAGACTCCCCCCAACTGCGGGCGGAATTCGAGGATAATTTCAAGCTCAAGGACGATCCCCGCATAACTTGGATTGGCAAGTTTCTCCGCTTAACCAGTTTGGACGAGTTTCCCCAATTCTGGAACGTCCTGCGAGGAGATATGAGCGTCGTCGGTCCGCGGCCTTTAGTTCCCGAAGAATTGCAGAAATATGGCAATCGCATCGACAAGGTCTTAACTATTCGCCCCGGTTTAACTGGTTTATGGCAAGTTTCTGGACGTAATGACATCCCCTATCCCATGCGGGTGCAGATGGATGTGTATTACGTTAATTCGCGTAACTGGTTAACCGATATCTGGGTAATCTTCAGAACTATCGGTGTTGTGGTTTTTCCCAAAAATAACGGTGCTTACTAAAGCGGTGAATAGTAGTTCAAGATTACTGGCTACTGTTCCAATGTAATTAATCGCTAGACTGGAGGAGAGAAAGGCAGAACTTGCTTTTTTCTCCTCTTTTTTTGAGAAGAAATATTATGATATAGCGTTTTTCAGTCTGCTGAGGTACAAAAGTTATGGGTTTTAGGCAAAAGGCAAAAGGGAAGAAAATAGGTGTACCTCACTAGCTTAGGAAACGCTATAGTAATTAGGGCTTGCTAGATAATGGTATAACCCTTTTAAAATAAGGCTTTTGACCTTTTAAAATCCGATATTAGTGCTAAAAAATAGGATTGAGACCTTCAAAAACCTTGCATTATCCTTTTTGTGGTACGCAAACTGGTAAAAAAAAGGGGAGCAACAAAGCCTTAAACTCCTGTCTTCTGCCTGACCCCATCCTAGGTCTTTTTCAGCAAACCCTACTTAGCAGTTATCTTAAGGGTGAGGTACGAGGTTTCTGGTTTTAGGAAACACTGGAGCTAGAGATGATGCTAAATCCCGTCATTTCGTCCCTACCACAATTTGGGCATTTTGTCAAAAAAATTTTGACTTTGCAACAAAACTACATAAAAATTAGATCAACGTTGTTAGGGAAAAAAGGGATAATTGGCGAAAGTGTTTGGTTTGGCTAAAAGGGAAAGTCTAGATTTAGCAATGGTTTCAAGGCAAGCTAGAACTTGAGAACTTCAAAAAAACACAGAAAACTCCACCATAGCATAATGCGAAATTATACCAGAATCGCTGGAAGTATTGCCACCTCGTAAATAAATAGAAATTATTCTCAATAAATTCTTGAGTAAAAATAAATATTACTAATTGTAAATTGAAATATTTTTAAGTATTGAAGGTGTTTGTATATAAAATACTTATCATTTTGCCCCGATTGCCTCTAACTTTTCCCTCCCCACAGCAATCACCGGGTAAGTAGAAAATTTCTCATTCTTTCTCCTAAAGATGAAGTACAGACTAATCCTTACTCATCAAGTATTTTAGCAACAATAACTAACCTCATCTTTCTGAGAAAGGCTGTAACTGCCATAACCTCCTTTATAGGCTCTTCGTTATCCTTTATGCTAAATCAACAGACAAGATGCCAAGACAACATACTTCTAACCCAAAAATTCCGAAAGTTTCTAAAGCCATAGCCTCTCCGTTTTATTAGTTTAAGTTTATTGTTGATTCCC
>NZ_SFBO01000166.1:0-39311 GCF_007095705.1 Microcystis sp. Msp_OC_L_20101000_S702 | reverse complement strand
AATCTTTGTGTCCTTTTAAGTTACTAAATTCATCTAAGCTTATTCGTTCTGGTGCTTCCCACTCTTCCTTTTCTAGTTCTTTAGCACAGTGATTAAATATTAACTCAACTTCTGACCATCCTAACCCTTCTTCTCGACTTATTTCTTCGATGCTACAATTTTTTACTCTCTCATAAATCATCGATTCATAGCGAATTGTATGATGCTGTCTTAATCTCATAAAACTCAGTCTTTCGCTGATATACTTTTGGCACTTTTGACAATGAAACTGGCGGCGTGGTACTTCTAAATATACTGGATTACCTAATATTGACAAATCTCTGACTAGATTATACTCTGTCTGATTGATTCTGTCCAAGGTTTGATGGCAATTCGGACATTCAATTGTTTCATTTAAAAGAGCAAGCTTTAAGAAAATTGTCTGAGGAATTTTTTGATAATTGACCACTGTTACATTTGGTAAATCAAGGAGTTGATCAAAATTTATCCACATAACCCACCTCCTGTTCTGTTTTGCCATTATACCATGCTCACACAGAACCTAGAAGAGCCCCAAGGTGATTCTCCATTTTTTTAGAGAAAGATAGACTCTCTCTCACCAGCCGAGAAATCCTTTGTCGAAAAGTATTATTTAATCTTTCAATAGGCGCGCTCTATCTGCACTGAATAGAATTTAACTTGGTATTACTAAGGCTGCGAATGTATGAAAACGCATCAATTGGGCAAAAGCTCAACAATGCTTTTTTAAGCTCCAAAAACCGCTATATTTGTAACCCAAAACAAATTAATTCTGATTAGAGTCAGTGTTTGTAAGCGCTTTTGCCGGTGGCGATTGATGTTCACTTATCGGAACTAGGAAGAACAATCTGTCTTTTACTTAGCTGTTGCCAAATATCTACTAGGAAAACTAGCAAGAATATATGAACGGCACCCAGAAACTGATGTCTTTCAAAGATAAAGAAGAACTTGGGTAATAAGGGAACATTCGGTGGTTGTTGAAAACCTAAATACTGTTGTGCTTGTGCCACATAAGCATTAGATATTTGGGAGTAAAGAAAACAACCGTAGGCAAAAGCAGCAAATAAAGAGGCGAGTAGGGCGCGTCTGGATACCAGGAAATCCTGATAGTAGAGCCAGATAACACTGATCAAAATAAAAGGATAACCTATATAGAGATAGCGCTCATGAGTGCCACTGAGAAGAATATTAAAACCTAGGTAACTTAGTCCGTGGAAAAGGCAGAGAAGTGCCATTAAATAGGTAGGATTATATTTAGGGCTAATCGCCTCGGTTTTGGTGGCGAGAATTTGCCAAATCTTGATTAAACCTGTACAGAGAAGAAAACCCATGAAACCAGCATAGAGTAAAAACCCTGCTTGGTGAGGACTGATACCTTTTTTCCAGCTACCCAGTTGCAAATCCATAAAAGGTACTAGGGAGGAAGCGCCCGGTTCTAAACCGAGAAATATCCAGATATTAAAGCCATTTCCTGAGATTTTGTCACCTTGAGCAACACTAGACTTTAAGACAAAGAGGAAACTAGACTGAATCAGTCTGAGGGGAACTGCAAATAGGCTATCTAGGTAGAGGAAAAATCCGAGGCTTAAAAGTAGAGTTGCTCCCAGCCAGATTAAGCCTTTAGTCTGGTATCTTTGCTGGAATTTGTAACCTGTGGTCAGGATAACTAGGGCAAAAAAGGGTAGGGAAAAAATAAAAAGTTGTTTAGTGAGAATGAATAGGACTAAACTAAACATCCCGAGGAGAAACCAGAGGATATTTTTGAGCAGGGTGTTTTCCTCACTCCAAGATTGGAAGAAACCAATGGTAGCCAAGAGGCAAAATAATAAGCCTACGTTGTCAATCTGTCCCCAGAGAGAACCTGCCGCCCAGAGAAATAGCACTAGGGTAATGGTTAAACCGATGATTACGGGGCGTTTGAATTTTAAGATTCTCGCTAGGTAGGTAAGAAGGAGAAAAATGACAGCGTCAACAAACGCTAGGTAAAAACGGAAGTAGTAGATAGCTTCGGTTTTTTCGCTAATTCCCAATAGGGATTTTATCGCCGCAATTACTCCGCCACTTGCTAGTACACCTATACTAGGATAGTCGGGGATTTTGCGAGGACAATCCATATATACTTTACCTGCTGCGAGACAATCCCCCCATCTACTAAATTGGAAGACATCGGTAACGTGATAAATGGGGAGAAAATAGACCAAAATAAAGGGTAGGGCCACTCCTAGCACATAGGCAAAGGGGATGAGGAAATTATTTTTTTCCCCTCGGTTAGTTGAGTCTAGAAAGTTTTTCATTATTTGGTAGGGTTTGCTGAAAAAGTCGCTCAAGTAATTGCAGGACTTTGCAGAACTGATACCATTTTTCTTTATTCGTGGCAGGTATCCCACTCCCCTCTCCTTTTCTGGGAGAGGGGTTCGGGGTGAGGGTAATTAACCATCTCTGCCATTACTTTAGAAAAATGGTATGAGACGCATAATAACAGCAATGGGGGAAATAGTTTCTCGAGTGTTTCTTGCTTACTAGCATCAAGCCAAGATGTAAGATAGCTTTTAAGACTTCTTCCCTTTTCGGGGCGAGTTTTTTCACGAGAGATTTTAATTCCCACCAAAGATGTTCTATTAGCTCACCATTCAATTCTGATTAGAGTCAGTGGCTGTGGCCATTTGCATTCTCTGCACCAGATTATCGAGGGCTAATTCTAGATGCAAACCGGCATCCACGGCGGTCCAACCCTGTTCGGTTAGGTGTCGCCATTCAAAGTGTAGGTGCGGACCAGTAGAAACTCCCGTACTACCCACGCGACCGATAACCGCTCCCTGTTCCACCCATTCTCCCGGTTTGACGGTAATTTCCGAAAGGTGGGCATAACGAGATTCTTGACTACCATCGAGGTGACGCAAAATCACCGTTAATCCGTAACCTCCCAACCAGTCGGCGGTGGCCACTTCCCCCGCGTAGGCGGCTAATACAGGTGTTCCCATCGGTGCGCCTAAATCAGTACCCGCGTGCATGGCCCGATTCCCGCTGACCGGATGATTTCGCCACCCGAAAACTGAGGTAATTTGGGCGGGAAGAGCGAGGGGAAAGAGTAAATCGGTGCGTTGAGTTTGGTTAGAATCCGTGGGACTTAAACGGGTGGCCCGCTCATAGGTGGTTGCTTCGCTGATTGCCTCCACTTCCGCACGAGTCACCGGGGCCAAAGCTAATTTTACGCCATTCCATTCCGGGGGATTGAGGGCTACCACCTGACTTGGAATCACCGTGGGGGCGGCCAGACGTACCGGGGAGCTAGAAGCGACGAGAGTGGGGGCATAACGACGCAGGGAATTATGAGCGATAACCGGCTGATTTTGAGACCGCCGTCCTACCCGCACGGCCGGATTAGGATTGAGACGTACCCGGGCCAGATTAACCGGGGGTAAGGGTTTGGCCACAGTGCTGACCGGCTGACGACGGGAAGACCGGGCCGCCAGATTACAGCTACCTCCTACCAGTTGACCATTTTGGGCGATGGTTTGGCAACCACTGCGGCGCTCGGTGACAACAACGGAACTGGGGGGGTTAAAGTTTCTAGTATCGATAAAATTATTTTTACCGCCGGCCCGGGGGGCAAGGGTAGGCATATCGGTTCGATGGTTTTCGGGGATAGCCAGACGAGGGGCAGGATTAGTATTTTCTTTGATAACGGGGGCTTTCAGAGTCGGGGCGGCATTTTCCACCACTGGGGTTTCGCTGCCAATTTCGGAATTAGCGATCGCATTGGGAGCAAGAGTAATCAGACCGCTGACCACTAAACCGAGACCACTGCATAAACTCAGCTTCTTTTTTAAGGATTTTCCGAGAAAAAGTTTCAATATCACCGATGAAGGATACATAGGGCGGCCTCACTTCTCACAGTTTAGTCAAAAAAATATTTAGACTCAATTATAGCCGAGACTGACCCTACCGGCCGGTATATAGATTTCGCTACTGGCATTGTCCGAGGTTAATTTAACTTTTAATTCCCCTCGATCGCTTACCCCCGTTATTATGCCCTGATAGCCCTCAAAAACTATCTTTTGACCAAAATTGGCAAAAAATTCTAAATAGGAAGCTAATAGGGCTTTTATGCCGTGATTACAGTAATATTCATAGCCGTATAGGATAGCATCGCTGGTGAGAGAAGTTAACTGAGCGATCGAGGTGATTTTATTGCCGGCCAAAGCTTGTAAATTAATACCCGTGGGGGGGACAGGATTAGACCAATTGAGGCCCACTCCGATGACTGCTTGCGGGATGTTTTGACCCTGAATACGGGTTTCTAGGTTAATTCCCCCTAGTTTGCGCCCTAGTAATACTAAATCATTCGGCCATTTGATTTTAACAGGTATTTCCTGACAATTCAGGTGATGAGCGATGCCCCAAACTGTAGCGAGAACGAGATGGGCAGATTTATCCACCTCTAAATCCAGATTTAACGCCAAAGATAAATATAATCCTCCCGGTTCAGAAATCCACTCCCGTCCCCATTGTCCCCTCCCGGCACTTTGTTGACTAGCAGTCACCACAAAAGGCGGATTTTCCCCCGACTCTAATAATTCCCACGCTTTAGTATTAGTGGAAGGTAATAGCTCAAAGTGATGGATTTTGGTCATAAATTGGAAGTGGGGAGTATTTTCAGTGATCAGTAAACAGTAATCAGTGACCTGATACTAAATCCGTTGAGTATAGGCTAAATATCAGGAGAGGCACTCCTGCAAGTGGAGTGACTCTTAAATGATTACAGATGTGTCAGCAGCTGCGTGTAAGCATCCCACCGAAAAACTAATGCGCGGGGGGTTTGGGGGCGGCGCCACGCCCCCAACGGGGGGTTTGGGGGGTAGAACCCCCCAAAAGCTTGGATTGAATGATCAAGTGGGAAGTAATGCTAAATCCGTTGAGTATAGGCTACATATCAGGACAGGCAAAAGGCAAGAAGCAAAAGGCAAAAGAGGGAATAGATAATCAGTTTTTAATAACCGGATTGAGTATGAAAACTGACATCTGATCACTGATAACTGATCACTGATAACTGATAACTGATAACTGATAACTGATTAGGTGCAAGGAAGAGAACGCAGGTACTCACTGAGGTGGGAACGTAAACCGATGCCATGGAAAAGCGGGCCACGACTGCCTAATTCGACAATACTGACAGCTGCCACGGGCATTTCAAATCGATCGCGATAACGGCCCACATCAATACCCATCAGACTACAGAGCATGATCCGGATGGTGGCCTTGTGGGAAACGATCAAGATATTGCCATCACTGTGGATGTGTTCAATTTCCTCCAAAACGGCTGCGGAACGACGGGCGATATCGATGCCCCTTTCCCCGTTGGGGGGAGCATTCCAAGCCGGATCCGTCAACCAACGCACATAGAGATCATGATATTGACGATCGATATCGTTAGGGTGCATACCTTCCCAAAGACCATAACCGATCTCTTGTAATCCCTGCCGGATTTCTAATTTTAGTCCCACCGCTTCACAGAGGGGTTTAGCGGTTTGAATAGCTCTTTGGAGGGGACTGACATAGGCTGCACGCCAAGGTAAAGAACGATAGACATCGGCGAATTCCTCGGCCATTTCGATGCCTTCGGCAGTCAAACCGGGATCATTTTCTGGAGTACCACAGTATCCTCCCGTTTTGCTATAGGCTGTCTGTCCGTGTCGTAGAAAATATAACATCAAGCACATAGTTTTTCAGCAGACCAAATCCGGGGCTTCCCTTGTTACTGTTGACTGGTTAGGTTCCCGCTCGCGAGCGCAGGTCATTGCGGAGGTGAGAGCGATCGCCCATGACTTGAAAGAGGGGACCATGTTCGGCTAATTCGACGATCGTCACCGAGGCCACGGGCATGGCAATTCGATCGCGATAACGGCCGATATCAATGCCTAAAAGAGAACATAACATGATTCGGATCGTTGCTTTATGGGAAACGATCAAAATATGGCCATCATCGTGATGATGGTCGATTTCCTCTAATACTTCCGAACTACGGCGAGCGATATCGATGCCTTTTTCGCCTCCTGTGGGAGAATTCCAGCCCGGATCTGCTAACCAGCGCACATAATCATCATGAAACTCCCGATTAACCTCGGCTGCGGTTTTTCCCTCCCATTGGCCGTAGGCAATCTCTTTTAATCCTTCCCGTTTGTGGATGGGAATACCTAAGAGTTCGCTTAAAGGGGTGGCTGTGGCCATGGTGCGTTTGAGGGGACTAGAATAGATGCCTGTCCAAGGCACATCTCGATAGGCAAGGGCGAAATCCTTGGCCATTTCATAGCCTGCTGGGGTTAGTTCCAAGTCTAATCGACCGCAAAAACTACCCGTTTGACTGGCTGTGGTTTCGCCATGACGCAAAAAGTAAAGTTTTAGACTCATCTTTTGGGTGCATCTCAATATTTGTGACTCTCTCCCACTTATAGTGATAAGCAGAAGTTATTAAAAGAGGGCGAAGGCAATTCGCCGCTACAATCATCCTTTTTACCTTTTGTTTCCCAGTAATTCTCTAAATTACCACTATATTTGGGACACCTCGAATAAAAGATTTTGTTAAGAAAGTGTTGGTCGGGGAAATCTCCTTTATATACAGTGGTGAAGAGGGAATAATTTTAAATAACTAATACTAAATCCCTCTTTGCCACGGTATCAGTCGGTTCAAGTCCTGTAACTTGTCTTGGTTCTCTTCTGTCCCTGACTGGCGTTTTTTGACTCTCCCCTGTCTTTTTACCATTTTCGTCGGCTCCTAAGGACTCTCCCCTCTAGTCAAAGGTTTTTTTGCTCCCTATGTCTCTGGTTTTTATAAAATCTTTCGATTTTTCGAGATGCCCAACATTTAGACTAAGGCTAATTATAATACATGGGTAGCAGAGGCTAAGTCTGGGTACTCGCGTTGCGGGGCGGTACTATAGCGCGTTTTTTGCCCCATTTAGAAATCTTTGTCAAGGACAATTTAGACCAAATTAGATGAGCTTACCCGGCACTCATAAATAATAACTATATGATTGCTGTGCTGAGAGCCTTTTGTCAAGCCTAATTGAGAGGCTCTTACCCTATCCCTACTGCCATGTTTCCTTATTATTTAAATTGTTCAGATGTTCAATCATCGCTTTATTTTCCTCTCTCTTTGTTGACAACAGATAACCTAAAAAATTAGTACAAACCTGATGATATTTTTGTTTGTATAAATCTCTAAAAGCTTCTGATAAAATACTTTTGTCAGCCAAATTATTATCTAATAAAATGTATATTTTCTCCCAGAAATTACAGATTATTCTCAGGTCAAACCCGATCTGAGGTTTGTATGTGATTAGAACTGAAATGTCATTTTTGCCAGTGTTTATTTGATGAACGAAATCCGAAGTTTCTCTTCTAGGAGTTTGTAATTCGGTAGAGTCCCATTTGTTTATATATTCTAATGCCTTTTCAATTTTCGCTGTTTTGATTGATTCTTGTGTTGCTTCAACAGATTTTAATGAAGCATAAAATCCTCCCATAATACCCAAAAAAACTGGCAAGATTAAGCCTAAATATTCAAAAAAATTGTCAAAAAATATCAAAACCCCACCCACACTAGCTAGACATAGTAAACCAAATAAAATGATCATAGATAGTATTTGATTTTGTATAAAACAATCTTGTTGGTTCATCCATGTAAAATAGAAAACTAAAAGAGAAAGTAGCCCTGCTCCTTCCAATATTAATCCTACCCTTAATTTACAATTACTTTCTTGCGTTTTCTTGGCATGATTTTTAATAGCTAAGTCAATTATGTTGGTTAGCTCATTATTTTGCTGTATTTTACTGTTGCTGCCGCCCGTATTAAATCTTGGTAATATATCTTTCCATTTCACAGAATTGTTTTCCACCACGGCTACTTTATCGCTCTCATTTAGCGTGATAAGAATATAAGGAATCCCCAGAGTTTTATCTTGAGAATTGAAGATAAAAACATCAGTCCTTAAAGAGCCATTTTCAGCAATCTTTTCAAGCCTTTTCCCAATTATTTCTGCTCGCCCCTTATCCGACACACAGAATACCGGTTGATCTCCTAGCTTGACAAGCTCTAGATTGTCGGGGCAAGAGTTATCCAAAGAATAAGTTAATGGCTGGACTAGAACAATCAAAAATACTGATAAGACCAAAATTATAAAGATGTACCACCGCTTTTTCATAAACTCCTCCGAAATGTTGAAAATCCCGCTCTGTGGAAGATTATTAACCACTATTCGCTGCTCGATTTTTATTAAAAAGGCTTCGGTGAGACAATCTTAGCCGTAACCGTCGCCACCACGTACTGTTCTCTAAGAACAGCGATCACCACCTCAACCCGCAAATACCCCACCCCCACCGCCGCCCCCGACAAACTTGCCGTCTGATCTTGGTGGGGAAAAGCGGACGCAGTGCTTTTTCATCTATAGAATCTTCTATCGAGAAACCATGCCAAAAGGCTCTGATTATTTCCCTCTTATTCACCTATCCTTACTCTATCTCCGATAATCTCAACGAATGAGGCTGTTTTCATAAAATTTAATGATTAGCCGACAATGAATCGCCGATAGCTGATAGCAGGCGTTGGGTTTCATGCTTCAACCCAACCTACGTTCATCTTATATTTAATTCCACCCACCCACTTAACTGCTGTAAATCCGACAGCAAGCTAACTCAGCAATTGAAGCGAAATTCTGTCGTTCTCTAGAATGCCATTCCGGGTTAATCTGGGTTTTGTGACAATTTATGGCTAAATTTTAAGAGGCAGTATGGAACGCACTTTCTTAATGATTAAACCTGACGGTGTGCAACGCAATCTGGTGGGGGAAATTATTCAACGCTTTGAAGCTAAAGGTTTTACGTTGGTTGGGTTGAAAATGATGCAGGTTTCTAGCGAATTAGCGGAAAAACACTACGCTGTTCATAAGGAACGACCATTTTTCCCTTCGTTAGTCGATTTTATTACTTCCTCCCCCGTGGTGGCTATGGTTTGGCAAGGAGAAGGAGTAATTGCCTCCGCTAGAAAAATTATTGGCGCCACTAATCCCCTCAATGCTGAACCTGGTACGATTCGCGGTGATTTTGGCATTAGTGTTGGACGCAATCTTATCCATGGTTCCGATGGTCCAGATACCGCCAAAGATGAAGTTAGTCTCTGGTTTAGCGATGCAGAATTGGCTAATTGGACTCCCTCCATCACTCCCTGGGTCGTAGAGTAAATCCCTTTGAAGCAGTCAGGAGTCGGTCGTCAGTATTCTCCGAGTCAGGAGACAGGAGATTGCTTTACTTCCTTCTCCCCTCTCCCTTCTCCCCTCTCTGCAATAACTACTCCTGCATACTTTGTGCTTTTTGTCAAAAAAACTTTTCTTTTGCAATAAAACTACACAAAAAAAAGATCATCGTTGTGGGTGAAATTGACTGATTTACCTGTCTTAATTGGGATCACCTTGTAGGTGTGGCAAGGGTTTCAACCCTTGCTGACCAAAAAAGCACAAAATAACCCATTATGAAATTCAGTAAAATCGCTGTAACCATTGTAACATCGTTGTTAAATAAAAATCTTTCTCAATTAATTCTTAAGAATTTGTAAATATTGCGAAATGTTAATTTAAATATTCTCAAGTTTTTGGAGTCAATAAATAACTTTTGCTTATCTTTGTCTAACATTGAGTTAGGAGATAGGAGTCAGGAGTCAGGAGTCAGGAGATTATTTTTATTTATTCTTCCCACACCCCACACCCTACACCCCACACCCACTACCCCAATGGCCAATCAAGGTTGGATTTATCGAGATAAAATTAGCAAAAATCAGGCAGGATTAAGCCTATTAGCCTACTATACGGGCAAATATCCCCATTCTAGCCCGGAAGAATGGCTCGATCGCATTTTATCAGCAGCAATTCTAGTCAACGGTCGTCCCGCTTACCCCGATACAGTCTTAGAAATCGGGCAGCAATTGACCTATCAGCGCCCGCCGTGGACAGAACCGGATGTGCCGCTCTTTTTTGAGGTACTCTACGAGGATACCGAGGTGTTAGTGGTGGCGAAACCTTCGGGATTACCCGTGTTAGCGGGGGGTGGATTTCTCGAACATACTCTCATCCATTTGGTACATCAGCATTATGCCGAGGTCACTCCCTATCCAATTCATCGTCTTGGTCGCGGCACTTCCGGTATAGTCTTAATGGCGAAATCAAAGCCCGCTAGAGCTAAATTGAGTCAACAGATGCGAGAGGGGAAAATTACCAAAATATATCGAGCTTTAGTTGGTCAGGGCGACATACCGGATAATTTTAGTATTAATCAAGCGATCGGGAAAATCGCCCATCCCATTTTAGGCTACGTTTACGGTGCGCTCACAGATGGGTTATCGGCCCGCAGTGATGGTCGAGTCTTAAAAAAACATCCCGATAGTACACTATTAGAAGTACAAATTTTTACGGGCAGACCCCATCAAATTCGCATTCATCTGGCCTTTTTTGGCTATCCCTTAATCGGTGATCCCTTGTATGGTCTGGGGGGATTACCGCGACCGGATGCAGTCCCAGGAGATTGTGGTTATTATCTCCATGCCAATCAAATCGTTTTTAATCATCCCAGTACAGGCAGAACAATCCCTATTTCCTGTCAGCCGCCACCAGAATTAGTAGATAGGGAAAATCTGGAAATCTAGCCATATTTTCACCCCCCCAAGCTCGATCGCCAGCGATCACTAAAAGACTACTTCGGTAATCACACCCTGAATCGCCCCGAACCGAGAGCGAGAACCTAAGACAATTCGATACAATATTGTCAACAAGCATTAAGCGATTTAAACTATCGATCGAAGGTAAAAGTCCCGAAGTTATCGAAATCTAGGGGGAGACAAAAACAAGCATGGGTAGAGTAGTAGGCATTGATCTAGGGACAACTAACTCCGTCGTCGCCGTGATGGAAGGCGGAAAGCCAGTGGTCATCGCCAACTCGGAGGGCATGAGAACCACCCCTTCTGTGGTCGGTTTTAATAAAGATGGGGAGTTAGTGGTCGGTCAAATGGCCCGGCGACAGGGGGTACTTAATCCCCAAAACACCTACTATGCAATCAAACGCTACATAGGTCGTCGCTACTCGGAATTAAACCCCGAATCGAAGCGCGTCCCCTACACCATCCGCCGGGATGAGATGGGCAATATCAAAATTAAATGTCCCCGTCTGCAAAAAGAATTTGCCCCCGAAGAAATTTCCGCCCTAGTTTTACGCCGATTAGCCGAAGAAGCCAGCCGTTATCTGGGGGAAGAAGTTACCGGGGCCGTCATCACCGTCCCCGCCTATTTTAATGACTCCCAACGTCAAGCCACCCGGGATGCGGGCCGAATTGCGGGGTTAGAAGTGATGAGGATTCTCAACGAACCCACCGCCGCTGCCCTAGCCTACGGTCTCGATGAACAGGAAAGCAAGAAAATCCTCGTTTTTGACCTGGGGGGCGGTACTTTTGATGTTTCTATCCTGGAAGTGGGTGACGGCGTTTTTGAGGTGAAAGCCACCAGTGGCGACACCCAATTAGGCGGTAATGATTTCGATAAAAGAATCGTCGATTGGTTAGCCAATCAATTTTTGGAACAGGAAGGCGTGGAGCTGCGCCAAGACCGGCAAGCACTACAAAGACTCACAGAAGCGGCAGAAAAAGCCAAAATTGAACTATCTGGGGTCAGCGTCACCGATATTAATCTACCCTTTATCATCGCCACGGAAGACGGACCCAAACACATCGAAACTCGTCTGAGTCGGGCCCAATTTGAGGAATTATGCGGCGATTTAATCAGTCGTCTCCGTCGTCCTCTCAAACGGGCCCTTTCCGATGCCGGTTTGTCCCCCGTCCAACTGGACGAAGTGGTACTGGTGGGCGGCGGCACGCGGATGCCGGTGGTGAAGGATTTAGTGCGGAGTTTTATCGATAGGGAACCCAATCAAAATGTTAACCCTGATGAGGTTGTAGCGGTCGGGGCGGCTATTCAAGCAGGAATTTTGGGCGGCGAGGTCAAAGACGTGCTGCTCCTCGATGTGACCCCTTTATCCTTGGGTTTAGAAACCATCGGCGGTGTGATGAAAAAGTTAATCCCCCGCAATACCACTATTCCCGTCCGCAGATCTGACCTTTTTTCCACTTCCGAAAATAATCAAACTGTGGTGGAAATTCATGTTTTGCAGGGGGAAAGGGAAATGGCCAGCGATAATAAATCCCTGGGACGTTTTAAATTAACCGGTATCCCCCCCGCGCCCCGGGGCATTCCCCAAGTGCAGGTGTCCCTCGATATCGATGCTAACGGCATTCTACAAGTCACCGCTAGGGATAAAATGACCGGACGGGAGCAAAGTGTCACCATTCAAGGCGCTTCTACCCTCAGCGAAGGGGAAATTAACCGCATGATCGGCGATGCTGCCCGATTTGCGGAAGCAGATCGTACCCGTCGCGAAAAGGTGGATAAACGCAATCGCGCCCGCTCTCTGGTGGATCAAGCCCAACGACGCTTAAAAGATGTTACTCTCGATTTTGGTAATGAGTTCACCCGTTCCTATCGTCGTCAAATTGAGTCTTTGAGTACGGAAATTATCGACGCTTTGGAGAAAAATGATGACCGTCGCATCGATCGCGCTCAGGCGGATCTACAGGATGTTATCTATGAATTAAATCGCGAGGTACGGCTACAATACGACGAGGAAGATGAGGGCTTTTTTAGCGCTATTCGCAAGACTTTTACCGGGGATAAGGAAGATGAGCTTCCCTCCGAACCGCGTCGCGATCGTTATCGTCAGGATTATCGTCCCAGTACACCGGGTTATCAAAGTGATTATCGACCCAATTATTCGGCTAATCAAGATAGTTATCGCCCCCGCAATCAGGACAATTACTATAATGGCCGCGATAGCGATTGGCAAAGTCCCCCCCCCTCGGAGGAAAAAAGTTATAACAATAGTAAAAGTAACCGCAGCGGCGGCAATCGTTCCCGCAATATTCCCCCCCAAAATAACTGGGATGATGACGATGATGATTGGTTTTAATCAGTGATCAGTAAACAGCAATCAGTAATCAGTAAAAAGACAGTGGGAAACTACTATTTAATACTGCTCGCTTAATACATACTGCTCACTTAAAACTCAAATCTGATAACTGATAACTGATAACCGATAACTGATAACCGATAACTGATAACTGATAACTGAATATATGCCACAATTAGTTAATTACTATGATCTTTTAGGAGTATCTCGCACGGCTACTGGTGACGAGATAAAAAAGGCTTTTCGACGACTAGCGCGTCAATATCATCCCGATGTTAATCCGGGGGATAAATCGGCCGAAGAAAAGTTTAAAGATATTAATGAAGCTTATGATGTTCTCTCCGATGAAGAAAAACGGGTTGAGTATAATCGTTCCTTGACGGGGATTAAGCGCCGTGGGATACGTCCGGGGGAAAAAGCCAATAGTAACGGGAATGGAAAAATCCCCCGTACAGAACAGGATTTATGGAAGTTTAAAGATTTTAATAACCTTAATACTAAGCGTGCTAAAATTGCCTCCTCTCCCCGTTTAACTCGTCGAGATGTGGAGGCGAAATTGACTTTACCTTTAGAGAAAGCCTATCAAGGTGGCAGACAAAGAATTCGTCTGGAAGATGGTAGATCAATAGAGGTTGATATGCCGGCAGCCATGATCGATGGGCAGAAAATTCGTCTCAAAGGTCAGGGTATTGAAGGGGGTGATTTATATTTAAAAATAACTATCGCTAGGCATCATTTTTTTAGGATTCAAGGTTCTGATATTGTCTGTCAAGTACCAATTACTCCTAGCGAGGCAATTGTGGGCGGTTTTGTAGAAATTACTACCATTGACGGGTTAGTTAAAATGATGATTCCTAAGGGAGTTAAAAGCGGTCAAAGATTACGTTTGGCTAATAAAGGTTATCCCACTTCCCAAGGAGAAAGGGGCGATCAATTAGTGGAAATTATCTTAGTTAATCCTCCCAATCCTAGCCCAGAAGAATTAGAACTTTATCAAAAAATACGGGCGATCGAAACTTTTAATCCTCGCCAAGGTTTATAAAGATTATGCTAGGTGGGTTACGGCAAATTGGAAATTTTTTGTCAAAAACATAACTTGTTCTTGCCTAACCCACCCTACACCTAACCCTTAATTCCTGTCTTTTTATGATCAATATAATTGACACAATTAAACCTTTTTATCCTCTAGCTTTCAAGGCTATTCGGGGCAATTTAGAAGGAACACAAAAACAATTATTAAATACTCTGCAAAAAATCGATCGCTCGCGGGGGGAATTTTGGGAACAATGGTTAATCTCACAATTATCAGAATCCCTCAGTTTTAGCGATTCTCGCCTATCTCAAAGCCTCTGGGGGTTAAATTTCCCCAATCCCGTCGGATTGGCGGCAGGATTCGATAAAGACGGTTTAGGGGCAGGACTTTGGCATAATTTCGGCTTTGGTTTTGCCGAGGTGGGTGCTGTCACCCTAGAAGGACAACCGGGCAACCCAAAACCGAGATTATTTCGTTTACCGGAAGATTTGGCGGGATTAAACCGTATGGGGGCAAATAACCTCGGTGCGCCAGTTCTAGCGGCAACTCTCCAACAATCTTGGCAACGACAACCCCGACAGATTCCCATCGGTATTAACCTCTGTAAATCGAAAAATACGCCCCTAGAAAAGGCTCCGGAGGACTATTTAGGCAGTTTTCGCTATTTATTCCCCCATGCTGATTATTTTGTCGTTAATGTTAGTTCTCCCAATACTCCCGGTTTGCGTTCCCTGCAAAGTGGGGAACAACTCGATAAAATCCTCGACATTTTACAAACAGAAAATCAAGGCAGAAAACCCCTATTAGTGAAAATTTCTCCCGATTTAGAATGGGAAGATATCATAATAATTATTGACCTAGCTTTCTCCTATCAATTAGCTGGAATTGTCGCTACTAATACCACCACTAAACGCACGGGATTAAAAACCACAATTCTGCCTGAAACCGGTAAACCAATCACTGAAGAAGCAGGGGGAATTAGTGGGCAACCTTTGCGGGAACGTTCCACAGAAGTGATCCGTTTTATCTATCAGCAAACCCAAGGCAATTTACCAATAATTGGAGTGGGAGGCATTTTTTCTCTCGATGATGCTTGGGAAAAAATTACCGCCGGTGCGAGTTTATTACAGATTTATACCGGTTGGTTATACCGAGGACCATGGCTAGTATCAAATATTTTACAAGGATTAACAGAAAAATTGGAGGTCAATGGGTTGACTAATATTAATCAAGCGGTGGGTTGGCAAGCTAACCAAGAATGAGCCAATTTTCTCTGGTAATTAGCAATAATTTCGGAAAAATTAGCTGAAATGTTGTCTGTCACCTTTGGGTATAAGATAAGATAATTAGGATAACTACAATAGGACTAATCTAGAGACTACAACCGCAGACAAATCGATCGCCAAGTATGGAACTTTTTAACCAAACCACAATTCTATGTCAAAAAAATCATTTTTACCCGGTTGTTTAGTCGTCCTAGGACTAACAGCAGTAACCGCAGGAGGTGTCTATCTTTATCTACGAGGACAACTTCCTTGGCAAAGATTCACCCCCTTGCAATCGGCAAAAGTTATCCCAGAAACTGCCTTTGCTAGTAGTTTTGTCTCCACGGATGCAAAAGCTTGGTCAGTGTTAGCTAAATATGGTACACCAGAATCGCGAACTGCGGTTAGTCAAGGACTAGAAGAATTACAAAAAAATATCTTCACTGATAAGATTGATTATCAACGGGATATCGAACCTTGGATCGGTAGTATTAGCTTTGCTTTTCTTCCCGCAGCTACCCCCGGACAATCGGAATTATTAACGGTTATCGGGATCAAAGATAAAATTAAAGCGTCAGAATTCCAGAAAAAACTAGGACAACAAGTTAATCGCAAAACTAGCACCAGTGACTACAAAGGTATTACAATTACTGCTATAGATTGGCAGGATAATACCACCATTTATACTGCCGTTACTGGTGATTTTTTGTTGATATCCTACGATAAAAAGGTGTTAGAAGCGGCGATCAATACCTATCAAGGACAGCCATCTTTTAGCAGTAAACCGGAAGTGAGAAAACTGCTTTCCCAATCCCTCAACCTACCCAATACCCTAGCAACAATTTATATTGATGATTATGCCAAAATCTTGGGACCAGATGCTAATTTATCTCCCCAAAGTCGGCAAGAATTAGCAAAAATTCAGGATATTGTCGCAGGAGTGGGTGTCACCGATACGGGATTACAGTTACAAATGGTGGCTAAACTTGCCCCTGAAACTATTTCTACCCTACCTTCCCCTAGCAAAAATCAAGTTTTAAATTATTTACCCGGAGATACCATCGCACTTTGGAGTGGTAATAATCTTAAACAGGGATGGGAAGAAGCAGAAAAACAGTCCCAAACTAACCCAGAATTACAAGTTTTTCTGCGTCAGATCCGTGAGAATTTTCAGATGGCAACCCTTGACGCGGATAAAGAAGTTTTTAACTGGATGGATCGAGAATTTGCCTTCGGAATTATCCCCAACCAGCAAGCAGTGGGAGGGTTAGGTTTCGGGGGAATGATGATCTGGCAAACCGGCGATCAGAAAGCGGCAAAAACTACCCTTGATAGGTTAAATGAATTGGTGAAAACTGTTCCCTTTATCACCATAAAAAACAGTCAAATTTCTGGCCAAGATGTGACTGAATGGAAAGCGGAAGAACAAGCGATTTTAACCTATGCTTGGCCTAATAATGATACCCTAAAAATGACCGTCGGAATTCCCTATCAACCCCAACCGAATCAACCGATTAGCAAAAGTGAGAATTTCCAAGCATCGATCGCAAATTTGCCTAAAAATAATCTCGGTTATTTTTTCATCGATGTGGAGCAAATTATTGCTAAAGCAGGGGGAATTAATAATCTTCCTGCCACGGAATTAACCCCGGAAGCAAAGGCCTTTTTAGAATCGGTACGCGGGATCGGAATTACTGCCACTATGCCTGATAAAACCACCAGTAAAATTGATGTTTTATTTTCCCTGAAACAAACTCCCTAAAAAGTAACCAACTAAATAAAGCGATCCACAGAGAATTATCCGACTATCGGCAGATTCTTGGATGGCTTTTTTTAGTCCTAAAAATACATCAGAACAAGTCTCTAGGTGAGATAATTCTGGACAAATTGAAGCCGCTAATTCCGCTAAGGTTTCAGGATTAGCACTGCTATGATCAGGAACAGGAACTAAATATAAACTATCGCCTTTTCTTAATAAAGCTTGGAATATTTCCCGATGATCTTTAGTCGATAAAATTCCCATCACCCAGATAATTTTTGGAGCCTTTAAACTATCTACATACTGCCTTAAACCAATGGCAGCAGCGGGATTATGAGCGCCATCTATTAAAATTTCTCGCTGACACCAATTAACGGTTTGTAAACGTCCTAACCAGCGAGTTTTTGCCATTCCTTCCTGCACGACTTCATCGCTAATTTGCCAACCTTGCCGGCGTAAAATATTAACAACAGCGATCGCTATAGCCGAATTAGTTAATTGAAAATCTCCCGCTAAGGATAAAGGGTATTCTAAACCTTGATATTTAGCACGATTATCGGCAATTTTTTCGGCAGCTTCTACCCATACCGTTGGACAATTTAACAGCTTGATTCTCTCCCTAACTACCCCCTGCGCTGATTCCGGTAATTGTCCGATAACTGCGGGACAATTCGCTTTTAATATCCCCGCTTTCTCCCCGGCAATATCGGCAACCGTGGGACCTAAATTTTGCCAATGTTCCCGACTAATAGAAGTGATGACAGTAACTAAAGGTTGAGCGCAAACATTAGTCGCATCCAATCTTCCTCCTAAACCCACTTCCATCACGGCAATATCCACCTTTTCCTGAGCAAAATACAGCCAAGCAGCGGCAGTAATTACCTCAAATTGAGTAGGACTTTCCTGCTGGGGATCGATAAGCGATTGTATATATTTAAGCAGGTTTTCTAAAGTCGCGGTTTCAATATTTTCGCCATTAATAGAGATTCTTTCTGTCCAATCAATTAAATGGGGAGAAATATAACGTCCGACTTTGTAACCGGCGGTACTGAGAATAGAGGATAGATAGGCACAAACTGAACCTTTGCCATTAGTTCCCGTGACATGAATAATCGGAATTTTATCTTGGGGATTGCCTAAAATCTCCAGCAGATTTTTTATTCTTTCTAAACCGAGATTGACACCAAAACGCTGAAAAGGTTGCAGTAAAGAATCGATAGTCATGGTTAGCAAACTATAAATAAAGGAATCCGGCTAGGATCGATACTCCTACCGGCACTGATGACCCTTTCTCTGGGTGATAATGTCTAAAGTTTGACTAAAATGCTCGGTTCTTTTTGGATCGGTAAAACATCAAGAGAGTCAATATTAGCGCAGTATTTTAAATCTTCTTGACAGTGGAGACGCAAGAGGCGCTGACCATGACTACAACTGTGGAACATTCCTAAAAGATCATTTTGCCATTGACGATAAAGAGCGATCGAGGCGATAACCTCATCATTACCGATCGCCATTTGCCCCGATTGTTCTTGTAGCGCATCGGCGATCGCTCCAGCACAGGCCGTATCTTCCAAAGAATAACCCCCTTCCCAACCAGAGCCAACAATCCAGACGGTATCGGGCTGCTTATCCAATAAGTAATTAACCGCAGCTTGCCGATTGATCATGGCCGCAGTGATCACGATTGGGGATTCTTCCACCCTTTGCAGAGCGCGAGTGCCGTTAGTGGTACTGATAAACAGACGACGACCTTTCATTAAATCAGGGGTACAATCGAGGGGAGAATTGCCCAGATCGCAGCCTTCCACTTTCGCGCCGCCTCTTTCTCCTGCCCGGAGACGTTTTTCTGGTTGCCAGGTATCGCTCACCTGCATCAGGGTTTTCAGATCGCTGAAGGTTTGCACTGCTTCCGCACCGGCATTGAGGGCAGTGGCGATCGTGGTTGTTGCTCTTAAAACATCGATAACGACGGCGCAATCGGGTAGAGTATGGACGGGGGTAAGTTCGGGAGTATGATAAATGAAAACCTGCACGATTTATACCAAGTAAAAAGTAAAAGGGGAAATAAGCTCAACATACCGCCGCTCGGCGTTGCGCTGGCAGAAGAAAGACAAGGCCGATTTTATCACGATGGATGTCAGCTAGTTAAGCTGTTCTTAATTCAAATTGCTGGTGGAGATCAGGCAAGGGGGGGCTAATCTAAGAATAAGCGGTTTAAATACGTCTTAGCTTAGGGACTTGCGCTTTGATAATGTACCTTTTGGGCGAACGCAGTTCGCCCCTACATTGTGGACAAAATCCGTTACTGTAGGGGCGTAAAGCTTGCGTCCTCCGATCGATTGGGATATTATTCTCACGCAAGTCCCTTATCACTTGAAATACCCACGCGGATCACAAAATTGGCCAATTGTCAATAGGGTTTGAGATGCTCTCACCCTGTCGCTCGTCATGACTAAATGTTATAATTAATAATTATTATGCCTGCTAACCTCAAGATTCATGTCTGCTAAAGATCGTTTTCATGGTGCAGTGAGAAAAGGATTAGAAAAAGAGGGTTGGATCATTACGGATGACCCTTTAAGGATTGAAGTGGGTGATGTAGAAATGTATGTCGATTTAGGAGCAGAGCAACTGATAGCCGCAGAAAAAGATAATGAAAAGATAGCCGTTGAAATTAAAAGTTTTATCGGTAAATCCAGCATTTCAGAATTTCATACTGCCATTGGACAATTCTTTAATTATCGTGTTGCTTTAGAAGAAAAAGAACCTAAAAGACAGTTATATTTAGCTGTTCCCTTAGATATTTATTATAGTTTTTTTGAATTGCGATTTATTCAAACTGTCGTTAAACGATTTCAAATTTACCTGATTATTTATGATCCGATTGGGGAGGTAATTGTCGAATGGAAAAATTAGCACAATATCGTCACTATGTCAAGCAAGTCATTACTGAATATTCTCAGATAGGTTCATCTAAAGATCCGATTGAACAACAATTGATTTTTGATACAGTTGGCGATCACTATCAATTGATGTATGTTGGCTGGAAAAATAGACGAAGATATCATGGTTGTGTTTTGCATCTCGATATTAAAAAGGGTAAAATCTGGATACAACATGATGGCACTGAGGTGGGAATTGCCAATGAATTGGTTAATTTAGGCGTTCCTAAAGAAGATATTGTTTTAGCCTTTCATGAACCCCTAGTCAGAGAATATACAGGGTTTGCGGTGGGTTAATCAAAGAGGGCGAATGCAATTCGCCCCTACAATAATATTATTGCGCCAATGGTAGGGGCGCACCGCGTGCGCCCAAAATGTCCTATAGATATTTCGACAAAATTGAGATGCACCCAAATTATCCCTATTCTTCTTCCTTCCACACAAAAACCAGAAGAGCCAATTCGCCTAACCTAATCATAAGGTTAAGCGACAAACAGGATCAGCAAGAGACTTCGATTTTTTTACCTTTCTGTATTTTTTTGTTAACAAAACTTAACAATTATCGGCAAAATTTTGCTTGCTTTTGTCGGGAGATTTTGGGATAATATTTTTAAAAGATTTTATTCATAATGGAAATTTTTGTGTCTAAAAAAATTTTGCACAGATTCCCATTATAAGAAAAGCATAGCGCAAGCCGCCGGCAAAGTCAAGTCCTTTCCCATTAATTATGGGTTGGCTGAAAAAGTAGGAGCGATCGCCGGTTAAGATACAAGGTTTTTGAGCCACCAGCTTGAAAATCTTGCAGCTGCTTGGCCAAACAGGCCGCCAAACCCCTTATCTCGTCTATATTTCACATTTATTCAGCCAACCCTACCTAAATCTCTGCTGAAGGTGGAGATCAAAGGCTGTTTTAAACTAATACTTTACTGCGATCGTTAGAATTATCCCCAAAAATTGCCCCTCGTCGAATCAAATCCTGTTTTTGTTCACGGGTGATCCCCGTTGCACCGATAAAGATAGCGTTTTTAACGTCAGCCCCACTCAGGTTAGCCCCACTCAGTCTAGCCTTACTCAGTTTCCCTACTCCTGCGGGCCATCGCTTTAATAATGCGGCACTCAGTCTAGCCTTACTCAGGTTAGCCTCAATCAGGATAGCCCCCCACAGGTTAGCCCCACTCAGGTTAGCCTTTCTCAGGTCAGCCCCACTCAGGTTAGCCTCTCTCAGGTTAGCCCCACTCAGTTTAGCCCCACTCAGGATAGCCTCACTCAGGATAGCCTCACTCACGATAGCCCAACTCAGGTCAGCCTCAATCAGGTTAGCCTCACTCAGGATAGCCCTTCTCAGGATAGCCTTTCTCAGGATAGCCTTTCTCAGGATAGCCCCACTCAGGTTAGCCCCACTCAGGATAGCCCCACTCAGGTCAGCCCCACTCAGGATAGCCCCACTCAGGTCAGCCCTTCTCAGGTCAACCCTTCTCAGGATAGCCCCACTTAAATCAACTTGTTGTAGAGTTGTCTTATCGATTGTTCCCTCTCGAATTGCCTTAATTAATTCGGCTTTTTCAATAACTTTTGCATCTGTAGTGAACTCTGCTTTTGTGACGATAATTTCGGGTATATCGTCTGATTTAAGTTCATTGAGAAGGGCTTGCAATTCCCCCGATTGATGTAAATCTGCTAGGCGCTGGAGTCCATCTTCTGAACCTTCTAAAAATAGCCGAATACTGCCTTTAAGTTTCATAATAGGCTTGATCGTCTCGTCTCTGGCGATTTTTTGAAGAAAGCTGATAATTTTATCATTGTTCTCTGGTGTCAGTTCGTCTATCCCTACCTCAATAACTAATTCAAAAACTTTATCTGATTGCTGAGTTTGCGGTTTATTGTTATGATCAA
This sequence comes from Microcystis sp. Msp_OC_L_20101000_S702, assembly GCF_007095705.1. Classification (NCBI taxonomy): domain Bacteria; kingdom Bacillati; phylum Cyanobacteriota; class Cyanophyceae; order Chroococcales; family Microcystaceae; genus Microcystis; species Microcystis sp. Msp_OC_L_20101000_S702. The sequence continues at coordinate 17,345 of NZ_SFBO01000166.1, read as the reverse complement.
ATGTCTGAGAATTATCTCTATACCTTGCCAAAGCAGTAATCATATTACTCTTTCCAATCTTTTCACCTGTTTGCTCTGACAAGATTTTAAATAAATCATAAGCCGCATTCTTGATTGACTGTTCTTCTTGCCTAATTTCTTCCGCTAGATCACGATATGTTTTATCATCAAAAATACATTTTAATATTTTTGTCTCCACGTCCGTTAATCCCTTTTTTGTATGCTTTTTTTTCAGATCATTAACCAGCATTTCTAATTCAGTCCATGAAAGGGTTTTAATTTCAGTCATTTTTAGTTCATTCATCATCATTTTTTAAGGGTAACAGGACTTAAGATTACTTTTCAGTACCCTGTCAGGTTACTTGAGAGTACCTAAAAAAAGTACCATTTTTAGGACTTTTGAGTAACGACAAATAATCAGATTTTTTTTAATCTAGAGATAGTTCACCCCCTAAGTAAAAGGATTGATGATTATGTATAAATATTGGTTAAAGTACAGAGAAGACGTTGTTAGTCTTGCCAAAATTATCAGCACCATATTTGCGATCGCATCATTTTTAGGCTTCTCTTTTCCAGAGAAATTTCAACCCACTCCCTGCCAACCGACGGCAATTGTTGAAACCACAGAAGTTAGCACTAACAATTAGTCAAAGCGCCAAATTCGCCTAACCTAATCATAGCTTAGGCGACAAACAGGATCAGCAAGAGACTTCGATTTTTTGACCTTGCTGATCTCTGTATTTCTTGGTTAACAAAACTTAACAATTATCGGCAAAATTTTGCTTGCTTTTGTCGGGAGATTTTGGGATAATATTTTTAAAAGATTTTATTCATAATGGGAATCTGTGCGTTTTAAAAAATTTTGCACAGATTCCCATTATATAAAAAGCATAGCGCAAGTCGCCGGCAAAGTCAAGTCCTTTCCCATTACTTATGGGTGGGAATTTCCCGGAATCAAAAAAGGGGGTTAGTGGTGAGTCAGACCAAATATAGGTTACACTTCATCTTTAATGGGAAACGCTGTCATTCCGTGTAGAGAATATGACTAGACAAACCGCTAATCTCGGACAAACAGGAATTGCCGTCAGTGCCTTGGGAATCGGGACTTGGGCATGGGGAGATAAACTATTCTGGAACTATGGCAAGGAATACGGAGCTAGTCAGGTAGAGGAGGCCTTTAAAGCGGCAGTAGAGGCAGGAATCACCTTTTTTGACACTGCCGAAGTCTATGGACTGGGGGAATCGGAACGACTCTTAGGAAAATTTACCCAACAGACCGATATTCCCATCGATATTGCCAGCAAATTTGCCCCCGTACCGTGGCGATTTGGGGCGAATGCGGTTCATAATGCCATTACCGAGAGCTTAAACCGTCTAAAAACCGATAAAATTGCCCTTTATCAAGTACATTGGCCCTTCACCTTCCTAATTAGCCAAGAAACCCTAATGAATGCCCTAGGGGAAGAAGTAAAAAGCGGCCGGATTGGTTCCGTGGGTGTAAGTAATTATTCCGCCGAGCAAATGCGTCAAGCAAGCCAGATTTTGGCGAAAAAAGAGGTTCCCTTAGCGGTCAATCAGGTGCAGTATTCGCTTTTGTATCGCAAAATAGAAACTAAGGGAATTTTAGCCACGGCCAAGGAATTAGGTGTCACCATCCTCGCCTACAGCCCCCTCGCTCAAGGACTACTGACGGGTAAATATAGCCCAGAAAGCCAGAATTTGCCCGATGGAGCCAGAAAAGTTGACCCACGGTTCAAAAAAGAAGGTTTGGAGAAAATAGCCCCAATTTTAAGGGTAATGCAAGAATTGGGCGCAAAATACCAAAAAACCCCCGCACAAGTCGCCCTCAATTGGTTAATCGCCCAAGGGGATGTAATTCCCATCCCGGGGGCAAAAACTGCGGCCCAAGCGAGGGAAAATGCCGGGGCGTTAGGATGGAGTTTAGAAGCGCGAGAGGTGACGCAATTAGAACAGATGAGCCGGTCTTGGCTGTAAAAATCAAAACTTTTGATTTTTGATCACCATTCTGGAAAAAGTCTCTAACTTTTTGGTGATCAAGATTAAAACAGGCTACAATCTTTGCATACTGCTGTACTACTTAAGAAAACTGGGGAGAAAATTAATGGCGACAATGACAAATAATTCCGATCGAGATAAGGCCTTAGGTTTAGTCTTAAATCAAATCGAGCGCAACTTTGGCAAAGGTTCGATCATGCGTTTAGGAGATGCCACCCGGATGCGGGTGGAAACCGTACCTAGTGGTGCTTTAACCCTAGATATGGCGTTGGGTGGCGGTTTACCGAAGGGCCGCATCGTCGAAATTTACGGGCCGGAAAGTTCTGGAAAAACCACCTTAGCCCTCCATGCGATCGCAGAAGTGCAGAAAGCTGGGGGAGTGGCGGCCTTTGTCGATGCGGAACACGCTTTAGATCCCACCTATTCGGAAGATTTAGGGGTAGATATCAATAATTTACTGGTAGCACAACCGGATACGGGGGAGGCAGCCTTAGAAATAGTTGACCAGTTAGTGCGTTCTTCGGCCGTGGATATCGTCGTCATCGACTCGGTGGCCGCTTTAGTGCCGAGGGCGGAAATTGAGGGGGAAATGGGGGATAATCAGGTGGGTTTGCAGGCCCGTTTGATGAGTAAAGCCCTGCGAAAAATTGCCGGTAATATTGGTAAATCGGGTTGTGTGGTGATTTTCCTCAACCAACTGCGGCAAAAAATCGGTGTCACCTACGGCAATCCTGAAGTGACCACTGGAGGAACGGCCTTAAAATTTTATGCCTCGGTACGTTTAGATATCCGTCGCATTCAAACTTTGAAAAAAGGCACGGAAGGGGAATACGGAATTCGGGCTAAAGTTAAGGTGGCTAAAAATAAAGTCGCGCCTCCTTTCCGGATTGCTGAATTTGATATTATCTTCGGTAAAGGCATTTCCCAGGTGGGTTGTATGCTCGATATCGCCGAACAAACTAACGTAGTTACTCGTAAAGGGGCATGGTATAGCTATAATGGCGAAAATATTGCCCAGGGTCGCGATAATGCCGTTAAATATCTCGAAGAAAGGCCAGAAGTAGCGGCAGAAATTGAGAAGTTATTGCGGGATAAATTAGACATGGGTTCGGTTCCTTTACCCACGGAACCGGCCGATGAAGACGAGGAGGACGATCTGGAACCAGAAATCTAAAAGAAGACGGTTTTAAGTCTTGGTTATCCCCCTATTTTGGGGGATTTTTTAGCTTCAGAATCGATAGATTTAGCGGCTTCTAACCATGATTGTAAACCTTTTTTAGTCGGTGTTCCTCTAGGGGTAAAAGTCCATAGATCTCGTTTATGTTGGGGTCCGTAGCTGATATGAATTGGGCGATTAATTCCGTAAAAATAGAGAGAATCAAAGGGTAATTTTTGGGTTAAAATCCAATCTATTAGGCGATCGCTCGTTAAATTGATAATCCGAAAATCACAGGCTGCCCCCAATCGCTGACAATAATATTGACCTTTTTGATTAATTTCGTGAGCGCAATGTTGATCACGACTGGGATCGATTCTACCGTTTTTTAAGCCAGTGATCGGGTCTTTTTTTTGGAGAAATTTTCTCAGATCATTGGAACAAAATCCGTAGGTTAATTGGAATCTTTCTCGACCAAAATTATCAATAATTGGATCGATAATAAAGTGAGCGAGATTTTGCCAAGCGGTTATCGTTGCAGGATTTTTTGGATAGGGATCGATTTGTGCTGCATACTTTTGATAGGTTTGGGAACAGGTAGATAATTCTTCTAGGGTTAAATATTTACCAATTAACATAATCAGTTATCAGTTTTTAGCTATATCCTATCACTCCATTTAGCTATTTTACCAAAGCTGCTTTTTTGCGACCATAATAAACAGCTATAAAAGCACTGACATACATCCATAAACTATAGACAATTGCGGGAATGGCTAGATCGGGATTCTTTAATAAACCGGCAGTGATAGCAATAGCTAAAGTGCCGCTTTGAATACCCACTTCGATGGCGATACAAATTCTTTGGGCAATAGTTAATTGAAATAAACGACCACTGAAAAAGCCAATTAGGGAAGCAATCGTATTTAAAATGATCACTGCCAGACCAGTTTGAGCGATAAATAAAGGTAAACGTTGCCATTCTCTCAGGATTAATAAGCAGATAATAACTGCTAGAAAAATTACGGCTAAACGATTAGTTATCGGTTCCAGACTTTTGGCCAGTAAAGGAAAGTAATGGCGGATAGTCATACCCATAACCAGGGGTAAAACTATAATCAAAAATATCTGCGCCATAGTGGAACCAATGGGTAGGGAGATGGCGGCACTTTCTCCCATAAAATGCTGGAGAATGAAACTAGCTAAAAAAGGTATTGTGAAAATGGTGATGATGCTGCTAAAAGCGGTTAAAGTAACAGAAAGGGCCACATCTCCCTTAGCTAAATAGGTTAAAACATTGGAGGAAGGGCCGCTGGGGCAAATGGCGACAATCATTAAACCGACGGCAATTTCTGGCCGGAGAGGCAAAAGAGAAACAATAATAAAGCCGACGATCGGTAGAATAATAATTTGATTGACTAAACCGATCAGGACTGCTTTGGGATAACGGGTGATACGCTGAAAATCGGCGAGAATTAATCCTAATCCCATGCCTAACATTAAAACGCCTAGGGCAACGGGTAAGAGGATATTAGTAAAAAAGTTGGCTTGCATGGGATAAAAGCGGAGAAGATGAGCTTATTTTCCCATAATTCGTGTCCCTAGTTCTCGATTTTGCTGACTACCCCGGTGTGCAGGGGAGATTAAATTGTGGGAGAAATCCAACCTTGGGGATTTTAGTCCAGTTTCCCTTGCCGATCCGGGATGATATCCTCGTCTTACTTCAGTTGCTTGGTGGCAACCATGGGATCACAGCTAGGGAACTGCTGATGCGACTGCCACTTTCGACATCACCAATGCCTAGGAAATTTTGCCGCAGGACTTCCATCAAGAATAACGAGGGCAAATTTTCCTTCTAAATCCCGCCGTCCTTGAATTCCTTTCTGTTGATAAATTGCTAGGGCGATCAAGGTGGTAGATTTTTGGTGAACGATAGGTGAGTTTTTGCGGTGTTTTCCCTTCTAGATCGAGGGACAGTTTTTTGTCATCTAAGTTGTGTGTAAACATAGCAACCCTCCAGATCTCTACAGTTCTATTGTACCTTTATCCCTGGTTCGAGTGCCGGGGACTGTAATAATGTGTATTATTCGTCAGACAAGACTCAACCGTTGTTTGTTTTAAATGTAGTCGCAAGTGTGAGCGGATTAATTTTCCTGAGCTTGTTCACCGATTCCCTCAGCACGATTACCGGTTTACTCTTTGCTTCTTTGCGCGATCGAGTTCGAGGATTTGTTCAGGGTAAAGTAATTGATAAAGTAGCTAATTTACCCGATATAACTCTCTTTGATAATCCCGATTGATTGAACTTAATTAAGTTAAGAGAAAAAGGGTTAAATCCTCTAAAATAATTATCCTTAGCATGGCTCATTTTTGAGTAAAAGACTGGCTCCCTTGCTGCCAATGGAGAATAGGAAATCTAGCAAATGTTTCGCACTTTAGCCACCGATAAAATAACCATAGTAATTAGTCATCGATTAGCTCTTTGTCAAGCGGAACTGATGAGCAAACGAGGACAATATCACCCTAATAGTTATCAATCTAAAAAACCCCGGTGTGCAGGGGAGGTTAAATTGTGGGAGAAATCCAATCATGAGGATTTTTGTCTGGTTTCCCTCTCTCGCTCTGGAGTGAGAGAATAGTCATAGCCAGTTTTTTTGTCCCGATCGAGAGTATTTTCTGAGATAGATCATTGTGATCTAGGGATAAAAAACGGTAATTTTGCCCGATATAACCTTTTATTTGCTCCTATGACTGTCAAAATCGCTCTTAACCCCAATCAGATTCAAAATCTCGATCTCTCATCTTTAGAGACTATTATTCAAGATTATCAGTCGCGGGCAGCGATCGCAAAATTGGAACAAGCTCTACAATTAGAGATAGATTATCCTCGTGCGGAGGGTGATATGCGGGAATTATCGGAGATACCGGAAGTTAGGCTGTGGTTTTTGCGTTTGGATGCAGTTTATCCTTGGTTAATCTTTATTCTTGACCCAAAACAGGGAGAAATCGCCCGTTATGCTGCTATGTTGGTTCCCCATCAATTCCATCGCGGGGAAGGAATTCAATATAATCCCGAAGCTTTAGAGATTTTTGTGATGCAAAAACTCTTTATTTTGTCTGATTGGCTGAAAAGTCAGCAAATTCCTGCTTTATCTCGCTTAAAATTTTTCGCTCAACAGTTTGGTTACGATATCGACGAGGAATTTCTCTCTAGTCTCTAAAAGCTTCCTGCGCTGACTAGATAAGGTATTTTAAATATATGGCAAGCTACTGTCTCGCCCAATTTAGCGCCACCAATACCCCTATCAGAGAATCATGGATACAAAATCCTTTAAACGCACCCTACAGCAATCGGATAACTATAACCGCAAGGGATTCGGTCACAAAGAAGAAGTAATGGATGCGATGACCAATGAGTATCAAAGCGACCTGATCCAAGAAATTCGTGAAAATAATTATCGTTTAGAACGGGGTGAGGTGACGATCTATCTCGCTCAAGCTTTTGGTTTTTGTTGGGGGGTAGAACGCGCTGTTGCTATGGCCTACGAAACTCGTCAACATTTTCCCCAGGAACGTCTCTGGATTACTAACGAAATTATTCACAATCCCTCGGTTAATCAGCGTCTGCGCTCCATGGCCGTGGGTTTTATTCCGGTGGAAAATGGCCAAAAAGACTTTACTGTGGTGGAATCGGGGGATGTGGTGATTTTACCTGCTTTTGGGGCCAGTGTCTCGGAAATGAAAATACTTAACGATAAGGGTTGCATGATTGTGGATACTACTTGTCCCTGGGTTTCTAAGGTGTGGAATTCCGTAGAAAAACACAAAAAAAGCGACCACACTTCGATTATTCACGGCAAATATAATCACGAAGAAACGATCGCCACTAGCTCTTTTGCTGGCACTTATCTAATCGTTTTAAATTTGGCTCAAGCTAATGATGTCGCTAATTATATTCTCCACGGTGGTGATAAAAATGAGTTTTTAGAGAAGTTTAAAAATGCCCATTCCCAGGGTTTCGATCCCGATCGCGATCTAGATTATATCGGTATTGCCAATCAGACCACAATGCTGAAAAGTGAAACGGAGGAAATTGGCAAACTCTTCGAGCATACTATGTTGAGAAAGTACGGACCGATCAATTTTAAAGATCATTTCATGAGTTTTAATACCATCTGTGATGCCACTCAAGAGCGTCAAGATGCCATGTTTGAACTGGTGAAAGAACCGCTTTCTTTAATGGTGGTAATTGGCGGTTATAATTCCTCTAATACCACTCACCTACAGGAAATAGCGATCGAGCGTGCCATTCCCTCCTATCATATCGATAGTGCCGAGCGCATTCTCCCCGGTAATCGCATCGAACATAAACCTTTAGGTGGCGATTTAATCATCACTGATAACTGGTTAAATGAGGGAAAAATTATCGTCGGAGTGACTTCTGGTGCTTCCACTCCCGATAAGGTGGTAGAAGAGGTAATCGAGAAAATTTTTGCGCTCAAATCTTCTTTAGTCCAGGGTTAATTAGCCAGGGTGAGAGCATCTCAAACGCTATTGACAATTGGCCAATTTTGTGATCCGCATGGGCAGTTCAAGTGATACCAGTCAATCAAAATAGTTACAAAATCGACCAAACGGGTCGATTTTTGCTTAACAATTGAGATGGCTAATTCTCATCAAATATGCCTGAAGGGCTCTCCGGGTAAGCAACTCACATCAAGTCCATTTTGTCAGGGATTGTTAAGATGAGCTTACCCTGGTTATTTATCGAGCCTTTCGGTTACTTGAATCGCTGAAAAGCTTGGCTATGGGTTTTCTTTACCCCTGGACTAATTCACTACTTTTCTTTTCTATATAATCAACTTAATCGATGAATAAATTCTCTGTTAGAATCCGTTTTTCCCTGTCATTTCTGTTTTCCCGTTCCCTAGAGTGACAGAAGAGGGATTAATGGTGAATAATCAAATGGCGGTCGCAATCGCTGCTCACCCATCCCTGACGCTGAAATTCCCCTAACAAACGCGTCACTGTTACCCTTGTGGTGCCGATAGCATTGGCGAGATTTTGATGGGTTAAACGTATCTTTAAACGACTGCCTTGGGCGATTGGTTCTCCCATTTCCCGCTTTAATAACTGTAGTAACTGCTGAAGACGTTCCTCCACTCGTTTCAGTCCTGCGATCGCAAGGAGCGATTCCGTTTGTTGTTGACGACGGATCATTTGATTTAACATCATCCTGGTTAATTCCGCCGAATTTTCCACTTCGGTGATCGTGTACCATTTTAGGTACAGTTCCGACAAAGCTCTGGCGTGATAAGATTCCAGATGAGTCAAATTTAAGCCGAAAAAGTGGGATGAATGAACCCAACCTAGTAAAATTTCCTCTCCACTCTCAGATACTTGACTTAGTTGCGCCATACCCCGATAAACTTGCCAGACTCCATCAGCCATCAGAGGAATATTCTCCCCGCGCTCATAAAAGTGGAGCCGACGACTCTCGCTATAGTCTTCTCGGAAGGGTGAGACGTTGGGATTATAGGTGAGCAACATGATCAAAGTTCTCCTAGGCGAGGGGCTAACAATTTTAACCCCACTTTACTGTATCAAGGTAAACATTAGGTAATCCCCAGGTTAACAGTAATCAGTTATCAGTGATCAGTTCACCGATTACTGTTTACTGATCACTGTTCACTGAAATAACATCCGCTGCCGCAGCTGAAAAACCTACAGATCATTAATTTAAAGCATCTTTAAGAGCCGTGCGAGCGGCCAGATGATTGCGGGTTGAGGTGAGAATTTCCGATTCTCGTTGGAGACGACTGACTGTATCGAGCATTTCTAATAAAGCTTGTTGTTCCCCGGCCACACCGTAGAGATTACCCGCCACCCAGTAGGATAATTCCAGGGGAAGACTAGGCAAATCGTCGGGGAGTTCAATTTTTTGAGCGGTTAATTTGGCTGATAGATGAACCACGTCCCGCAGCAGTCGATCCACTTCTTTGGCCAGAGGTCGCAGATCTTGGGTGGTGGGGACATCTTCAATCCACTCCACTAAACCGACACGATAGGGTTTTTCCCGGACGTATTCTAGGACACGGAAGCGCTGTTGACCGATGGTGAGAATTTTTAAGCGATCATCTGGAAGACGTTGACAACGGACAACTTCCGCACAACTGCCCACTTTAGCGATTTCTCCCGTGGCCGGATCTACCATTAAGACCCCAAAACGGCGATCTTCTTCCAATATCGTATTCATCATAATCCGATAGCGAAACTCGAAGATGTGCAGGGGCAGGGGACGACCCGGAAATAAAACAACTTCGGGTAGGGGAAAGAGAGGTAATTCTCTAACGGCAATGGAAGAAGTGGCCATAGGTTTAGTAAAAAAAAACCGATCTTCTCTTATTTTTACACAATCCCCCCTGAACCGCTACGCAAGGGCAATAGACGGGAGACGGTCGTCAGCTGTGAGTTTTCAGTTCACAGTTCACTGAAAATACTTCCCTCACTGCCTACCCTGCGATCGCTATCTGAGAAAATTGCTGATTTTGTCATCTAGATTGCATCCTGATCGGAAACCTTTGGCTAATCTATGAGTAGAGATACTCAAACCTCCTCTTCATTGGTGCTTTCCTGAGAGGGGTGATTTTTTTCTCATAAACTTTACAATATTTAATAATTGTTGTAATATTAGTTAAATAACCAAGCTTCTCACTACTTGCCATTTATGCCCATAAAATCTATATATAGCCAAAAAAAGGACTATAGAGGCAATTAAATAGTCAATGAGATTTCTCTCTATAGTTGAGTAACCACTCACTTATCTCTTTACAAAACGAGAAAAAACTCTGATAGCATCTCCTTTACTGCCCTGGGGAAGCAATCTGAAAAACGCCATCAATCCCTGAATATCAACCCTCAACCGACGCGCACTCATGAAAACCTCGAAAAACCCCACCGATCCAGTTCGCGCCTATCTCAGAGAAATTGGCCGAGTTCCCCTTCTCAGCCATGAAGAAGAAATTCTCTACGCGAAACAGGTACAAAGATTAATTTTTCTGGAAAAAATCAAAGAATCCCTAAGGGCGAAACTCGGCAGCGACCCCAGCGATCGCCAGTGGTCAGAAGCGGCGGAAATTAGTGAAGAACAACTGCGTCGAGAATTGGGGGCAGGGGATTTCGCCAAACGTAAGATGGTAGAAGCGAACCTGCGTCTAGTGGTTTCCGTCGCTAAAAAATACCTAAAACGCAATCTAGATCTATTAGATCTGATCCAAGAGGGAACCATTGGGATGCAAAGAGGGGTGGAAAAATTCGATCCCACCAAAGGCTATCGCTTCTCCACCTATGCCTATTGGTGGATTCGCCAAGCCATCACCCGGGCGATCGCAGAAAAAAGTCGCACCATCCGTCTGCCCATCCACATCACCGAAAAACTGAATAAAATCAAAAAGGCCCAGCGTCAACTAGCTCAAGATAAAGGTCGCGCTGCCACCATTGCCGAATTAGCCGAGGAATTAGACTTAACTCCTAAACAGGTGCGAGACTACTTGGAAAGGTCCCGTCAACCCCTTTCCCTTGACTTAAAGGTGGGGGACAATCAAGACACGGAATTAGGGGAACTCTTGGAAGATACGGGACTTTCCCCGGAAGATTACACTGCCTATTCTTCCCTGCAAGTGGACTTAGAAAAACTGATGGCAGACCTCACCCCTCAACAAAAAGAAGTGATTTGTCTGCGTTTTGGTTTAGATAATGGGCAGCCCCTCACCCTAGCAAAAATTGGCGTTCGACTCAATATCAGTCGTGAACGCGTCCGTCAGATCGAACGAGAAGCGATCGCTAAATTAAGAAAACGCAAGGCCAAGATCAGAGAATATCTAGCTAGTTAGGGTTTGCGGCAAAAAGCTGTTCGTGGGGACAGGGTGTAGGGTGTGGGGTGTAGGGTGTGGGGTGTGGGGAGAATAAATAAAATAATCTCCTATCTCCTGACTCCTGAATACTGACTCCTGCCGACGGCCCCCTGCCTTCGTTAAGGGTCAAATTGATCGTCTGAATAACAGCGAGAAAAATGACCCATTTCTAGATTTATCGGCGACTTTTCTCGGCTCTTATTTCTCTACTTCTTCATATTTTTTCAAAAATAGAGCTAATTTTTCTTTAGTGGCGACGGGAACAGAATCTAGACGGGTAAGAATGGCATATTTAAGGGCAGAATGAGCGGCAGAAACGGGGGGATTAGCTGCCAAACGGCGCACCGTTTCTTGGATAACTTTTTGGGCATTAATAGCGTTATGGTGGAGATTTTCGATCACCATTTCTACCGTGACATGATCGTGATCGGGATGCCAACAATCGTAATCGGTAACTAGGGCTAAGGTAGCGTAGGCAATTTCCGCTTCTCGGGCTAATTTTGCCTCGGTTAAATTGGTCATACCGATGACGGTTGCCCCCCAACTTCTATAGAGATTTGATTCCGCTTTAGTAGAAAAAGCCGGCCCCTCCATACAGATGTATGTACCCCCCCGATGCAGAGTAACTTCTGGTAGGTTTAAACTAGCGACGGCATCCCCTAAAATTTCGGCTAATTGGGGACAAATGGGATCACCAAAGGCCACGTGGGCAACAATTCCTTCCCCAAAAAAAGTCGCTATTCTCTCTTTAGTTCTGTCAATAAATTGATCGGGAATGACTAAATCTAGGGGTTTAACTTCGGCTTTGAGGGAACCAACGGCCGAAGCGGAAATAATATATTCAACCCCTAATTGTTTGAGAGCGTGAATATTAGCTCGAAAGGGTAATTCGGTCGGTAAAAAATGGTGACCTCTGCCATGACGCGCTAAAAAGGCAACTTCTGTTCCGTCTAAAGTACCGAGAATTAAAGCATCGGAAGGAGAACCAAAAGGAGTATCGAGGGATACTTCCCGCACATCCTTGAGGGCATCCATTTTATACAAACCACTGCCGCCAATGATGCCAATTTTTACCGTCGTCATAGTCTTGGAAAGAATTAGTTATCGTTGCCTTGATGTTACCACAATTGAGCGATCGAACTATGATAATTTTTCCGTTAAGACCCTACTTTTTCTTTTTCTTGCCTTTGAGAGAACCATTAATTAAACCATTAAAGCCATAAATTTCTTCAGTACCCGCAATGGCAACTAATTCCACCTCTTTCGTGTCTCCCGGTTCAAATCTAACGGACGTACCTGCGGGAATATTCAGATGGGTTCCTTTGGTTAATTCGCGCTGGAACTCCAGGGCCTGGTTAACTTCATAAAAATGATAGTGGGAACCCACTTGAATCGGTCGATCGCCTGTATTAGCCACAGAAATACGCAGGGTGTCGCGACCGACATTAATCTCGATCGCTCCGGATGGTGTGATAATTTCTCCCGGAATCATAACTGCTAAAAATCTCCTGTTAGTGAATGGGATTGTGAACGGTAACTAATTTAGTACCATCGGGAAAAGTCGCTTCGATCTGCACTTCTGTAATCATTTCCGGGATGCCTTCCATTACCTCCTCGCGAGTTAACAAAGTGGTGCCGTAACTCATCAATTCAGCGACGCTACGACCTTCCCTCGCACCTTCGAGGATGGCGGCGCTAATATAGGCGATCGCTTCGGGATAATTTAACTTGATACCACGGTTTTTGCGTCTTTCGGCGAGCAGTGCCGCCGTGAAAATGAGTAATTTATCTTTTTCTTGGGGCGAAAGTTGCATAGATGGGTCTTTTTTTCACACAGATGCCTAGGGTTATTGTAGTTCTTGGCCGGATATTTGTAGCGATCGAGTTGTGAAATTTTATTTACTTAGCCCCGATTATTGATCAAGATTTGGGAAGATACTTAAAAGTCTTGCTAGGAAAGTCCTTCAGCGATCTGGCTAAAAAACGGCCAGCAATTGGTGAATAATTCAGGCTAATAGACATCTCCAAAAATTATCACCTGATCACAGCTTGCTTTGCTCTTTTGTACTAATTAAATAGTTCGATAATGGGTCAATTAAAATCATTTTTGTTTGGTAAGTTTCTTAACCAGAAAAAATTTTAGTCCCAAGATAATATTAGGTTGAGGTCTAATGTTCTGGATGATTTGAAATTCCACCGTTCCCGTCGTGGCAGCTTCTTGGTAGTTGCTTTGATTTTCATATCCAGAAAAAGGGTTTCTCCGAGAAACCCTTTTTCTAGGTGACTTAGAAGGAGAGCTTAGACACTTAGATAAAGAAATTACCCACTGGAATGCTCCCTAAAGCTGGTAAAGTGCCAGTAAATCCGGTGATATTTATTAATAAATCATTGCTGGATTGGAAGCCAGCCGTGCTATCATTAATAACGAGGTAAGTTCCAGCTATTGCACCGGTTGTTACCTGCACTAAGGCGGCACTATTAACCCCTAATCCTTGATTACCTGTAATCGCTCCATTAGCATCAGTAAATACCTGATTGATTAAATTCTGTAAAGTGGTGACAGTGCTATTAGCAGCACGACTGAAATTGCTAGGCGCACTCGTGGCGTTTCCAGCTTGAGTTAATAAGTCGATTTTATCACTATTGATGGCAAAATCTGTGATACGATCGCTTGTTGATATGGTAGATTGACCAAATTGGAAGACGAAGGTATCTGCACCTAAACCACCAGTTAAAGTATCAGCACCGTTAGCGCCATTGATTTGATTAATACCACTATTTCCGGTGATTTTATTGTTACCAGCGTTACCTGTACCATTAACATTATTACTGCTAATTAGTCTGAGGTTTTCCACATTGTTGGGTAAGGTGCGAGTAAGACTGCTTTGCCAAGTATCAGTAATGATAACTTCTCCTATTCCTCCTTCGGGATTGATGGTAGCATTAACCGGATTGGAGAGGGTGACGGTGAAGACTTCATCAGGTTCATTGAGGTTATCATTGAGGAGGGGAATGCTAATAGTAGCGGTGGCAGTATTAGCAGCAATGGTGATAGTTCCGGTTTTGCTAGTGTAATCTACATTGGCGGTAGCATCAATGGGCCCAGTGGTATAGTTGAAGCTAATTGGTTGCGGATTGGGGTTATCAACTGTGACGGTGAGGATGGCATTATTATCTAAGCCTTCGACCACGGTAATATTATTGATGGAGAGTTGCGAGGTGACACTGGTATCATCATTATTAATTGTTCCCGTGGCTGCGTTAGGAGTACCTACGGTATAACCTGTCCCGGTCGCGAGGGTTAAAGCGACGGTTTCATTGTTTTCAACAATAGTGTCAGGAGTGGGGTCAATTGTGACGGTAGCAGTGGATGAACCAGCAGCGAAGGTGACTGTATTATTAGTCCCTGTACGAGTGTAGTCGGTATTAAGGGTAGCTGTCCCACTAATACTGTAATTGACGGTTAAGGGATTAGTGGTTACTCCGCTACGGGTGAAGGTATAAATCAGATTTGTTGTCCCGTCTTCTGTCACGCTTGCGGGAGAAACTGCTAGGGTGACACTGGTATCATCATTGGTAATTGTTCCCGTGGCTGCGTTAGGAGTACCTACGGTATAACCTGTCCCAGAAGCAAGAGTTAAAGCGACGGTTTCATTGTTTTCAACAATAGTGTCAGCAGTGGGGTCTATTGTGACTTTAGCAGTGGTAGCATTAGCAGCGAAAGTCACTGTCCCGGTTTTACTGGTGAAAGTTGCGGCACCGCTTTGGGTGTAGTCTGTGCTAAAAGTAGCTGTACCCCCGACTGTATAGTTAACCGTTAAAGCATCGGTGGTTACTCCGCTACGGGTGAAGGTATAGGCCATATTAGCTGTCCCATCTTCACTAACACTGCTGGGAGAAATAGCAAGAGTAACAGTTTGTGGGTTGGTAAACTCACTCACATCAATAATCTTTAAACCACCATCCCCATCAGCTAGATATGCATACTTACCGACTATTTGTACATCTATAGCGTCGCCAGAAGTATTATAATTACTTTTGAAGATGGGATTTGTCGGGTTGCTGATGTCGATGATTTGCAGCCCTGAATTTCCATCAGCTAGATAAGCATAGTTACCGACTACTTGAACACCATAAGCATAGCCAGAAGTATCATAATTACCCTTGAAAGTAGGATTTGTCGGGCTGCTGATGTCGATGATTTGCAGTCCTGAGCCCCAATCAGCTATATAAGCATAGTTACCGACTATTTGTACATCTATAGCGTCGCCAGAAGTATTATAATTACTTTTGAAGATGGGATTTGTCGGGTTGCTGATGTCGATGATTTGCAGCCCTGAATTTCCATCAGCTACATAAGCATAGTTACCGACTACTTGTACATCATTAGCATAGCCAGAAGTATTATAATTACCCTTGAAAGTAGGATTTGTCGGGCTGCTGATGTCGATGATTTGCAGTCCTGAATCCCAGTCAGCGACATAAGCATAGTTACCGACTATTTGTACATCCCAAGCATAGCCAGAAGTATCATAATTACCCTTAAAGGTGGGGGTTGTTGGGTTGCTGATGTCGATGATTTGCAGTCCTGACCAACCATCAGCTAGATATGCATAGTTACCGACTATTCGTAAACCCTCAGCATATCCAAAAGTATCATAATTACCCTTGAGAGTGGGGTTTGTCGGGTTGCTGATGTCGATGATTTGCAGTCCTGACTGAGGATCAGCCACATAAGCATAGTTACCGACTATTTGTACACCCGCAGCATAGCCAAAAGTATCATAATTGCCCTTGAAAGTGGGGGTTGATGGGTTGCTGATGTTGATGATTTGCAGTCCTGACCAAGAATCAGCTACATAAGCATAGTTACCGACTATTTGTACATCCTCAGCACCGCCAGAAGTATCATAATTACCCTTGAGAGTGGGGTTTGTTGGGTTGCTGATGTCGATTATTTGCAGTCCTGAATTCCAATCAGCTACATAAGCATAGTTACCGACTACTTGAACACCCTCAGCACTGCCAGGAGTATCATAATTACCCTTGAAAGTGGGATTTGTCGGGTTGCTGATGTCGATGATTTGTAGTCCTGAAGTATCATCAGCTACATAAGCATAGTTACCGACTACTTCTACATCCCGAGCATAGCCAGAAGTATTATAATTACCCTTGAAAGTGGGATTTGTCGGGTTGCTGATGTCGATGATTTGTAGTCCTGAATCCCAATCAGCGACATAAGCATAGTTACCGACTATTTGTACATCCCAAGCATAGCCAGAAGTATCATAATTGCCCTTAAAGATGGGATTTGTCGGGTTGCTGATGTCGATGATTTGCAGTCCATCATAACCATCAGCTACATAAGCATAGTTACCGACTACTTGTACACCCGCAGCATAGCCAGAAGTATCATAATTACCCTTGAGAGTGGGGTTTGTCGGGTTGCTGATGTCGATGATTTGCAGTCCTGAATTCCAATCAGCGACATAAGCATAGTTACCGACTATTTGTACATCAAAAGCAAAGCCAGAAGTATTATCATAATTCCCCTTGAAAATCGGGTTACTGGGATTACTAATATCAATAATCTCCAGAGTGTCCCCCACAGCATAAGCATAGTTACCGACTATTGTTACCGCATTGGCATTGCTTAATCTATCCCATACTCCTACTAATGTGAGGGCAAATACTCCGGGATAGGTGTTGAGTATATCTGGCTGAAAAACCCCAGATGTCTGCAACTCCGACAAATCTAAGGTTTCAATAAAGGTTTGATTCTCTCCCTTTGTCGCGGGGAAACTCACCTCTAACTCCCAACTTCCTCCCAAGGCTGCATTTCCTACCCGTCTGCTGGAAGCGGCTATTTTTGCCCCAGTAATTTGGGACAATTTATTAATAAACTCTGTCCCGGCATCTCCCGCCGCGACCTGACAACCGTACAGTAGGATATGATTAATCTTTGCCCAATTCTGTAACTGTTGGCGATAATCGTAAATATTTGTTAAATTGAGTTGACAATTCCCTAAATATAAGCATCCCGGCGCACCATGAGAAACCAGGTGAATGGTGGTAATCTGGGGATTTTGTTGTAAAAAAGCGGAGATTTGTTCGATTCCGTCTTGATTGGCAGAGAGAATAACGGTGGCGACTTCTGGAATTACTCCAGCTTGGAGACTTTGATAATCGCTAACACCAGCATCGAGGAAAACTACAGTAGCGGTTAAACGCTGATTTCTCGCACTATTCACCTGATTAGCTTG
>NZ_SFBO01000165.1:0-19911 GCF_007095705.1 Microcystis sp. Msp_OC_L_20101000_S702 | reverse complement strand
TATGCCTTCTTGTCAAAAAATTTGTTCAATCTAGCTAACTACCATTATCGCCAATATTTCTTTGAAAACTCCCAAAAACTGAGTTTTAATCAACTCTATCATCTGGTATCTAAAACCTCTTAGCTTCACCATGAGTGATTATTGTTGACTGATCACTGAAAAATCTCTCCAACCTCCCACTTAAAAAGGGAAAGAGCTATGCTCTTCCCCTTTTTTTAAGGATTTATTCAAGATGATTGTAGATGCACAGCAGTCGAGGCCGAAATTACATTAAGCCTAACTGAGCAAGGATGCCTTTGTGGGTTAAGTATTCCGTAGCTACGCCAATAACGAAACCGAGCATGGCTAAACGACCATTCCAGTTTTCAGCGAAAGCGGTGAAACCGAGTTTGTTTTCTTGCTTATCCATGGTGAATTGCCTTCCTATAAGAAAATTGCGTTTAAGTCAAGTGCTTGATATTTAATGTAACATAACTTTCCAGACTATGCAACATTTCTTTACATAAATTTTATTGATGTTGGCCATAAACTTTTATGGGGGTAGGGTCAAGGGTGGGCAATGGCGGCCGAAAATCAAGCCTGATCCTAGTTCTCGGACTAAATAACGGTTTTCCCATCCCTGACCGAAAAAGATTACAATCAAGCGAAAGGTCAAGAATCGATCGCCGTCGAGCGAGGAGTGAATATGCGTGCCTTACTGATTTATCCCGTTTTTCCGCCGACTTTCTGGTCTTATAACAAAATTCTGGAATTAGTCGATCGCAAAGTCTTACTTCCTCCCCTGGGTATGGTGACGGTGGCGGCGATTCTACCCCAGGAATGGGAATTTAAACTGGTCGATCGCAATATTCGGGCAGTGACAGAAGCAGAATGGGACTGGGCCGAAATAGTCATTCTTTCGGGTATGATCGTCCAACGTCAAGATTTAATCGAGCAAATTCACGAAGCCAAGCAACGGGGTAAACTGGTGGCCGTGGGGGGTCCCTATCCCACTTCTATCCCCCACGAAGTGGCCGAGGCCGATTTTCTGATTCTCGATGAGGGAGAAATCACCATCCCGATGTTTGTGGAAGCATTGGCAAAAGGAGAAACTAAAGGTGTTTTCCGCACCACAGAAAAACCCGATGTGACAATTACCCCGATCCCCCGCTACGATCTGCTCGATTTTGAAGCTTATGATTCCATGTCGGTGCAGTTTTCGCGGGGATGTCCCTTCCAGTGCGAATTTTGCGATATTATCGTTCTCTACGGTCGTAAACCCCGCACCAAAACCCCCGCACAATTATTAAAAGAATTAGATTATCTCTACGAGTTAGGTTGGCGCCGGGGCGTGTTCATGGTGGATGATAATTTTATTGGCAACAAACGCAACGTTAAATTACTCCTCAAAGAATTAAAAGTTTGGCAAGAAGAACACCAGTACCCTTTCCGGTTTAACACGGAAGCGTCGGTGGATTTAGCCGCCGATCCCGAATTAATGGAAATGATGGTCGATTGTTATTTTGACGCGGTCTTTTTAGGGATTGAAACCCCCGACGAAGAAAGTTTACAATTAACCAAAAAATTCCAAAATACCCGTAGTTCGTTAACCGAGACGGTAGAAAAGATTATTAAAGCCGGATTGCGCCCCATGGCGGGATTTATCATCGGTTTTGATGGCGAGAAAAAAGGAGCGGCCGATCGCATTATTAATTTTGTCGAAGAAGCGGCCATTCCCACGGCTCTATTTGGAATGTTACAAGCTTTACCGAATACCGCCCTATGGACTCGCTTGGAAAAAGAAGGACGACTACGATTAACGGGGAAACAGGACATTAACCAAAGTACCCTAATGAATTTCGTTCCCACCCGGCCGATCGAAGATATTGCCACAGAATATATTGAAGCCTTCTGGAAATTGTACGATCCGGAGGTATTTCTCGATCGCACCTATCGCTGTTTCCTGAAATTAGGCGCACCTAAAGCTAAACCTGCCTTTAAACTGCCTCGTCGGGCCGATCTCTATGCCCTAGCGGTAATTATCTGGCGACAGGGCTTTAAACGTTCCACTCGCTGGAAATTCTGGCAGAATTTATTCGGTATTTTGCGCCATAATCCCGCCAACGCCGAACACTATATCACTGTCTGCGCCCACAACGAGCATTTCCTGGAATACCGTCAGATTGTTCGGGATGAAATTACGGCACAATTAGCCGAATTTCAACGCCAAGAGGCATTAACAGCGGAAAAAACCGCCATAGCGGCCTAATTATTCCGAGGATGGGTAAATAACCCATCCTGAACATTTTCTGTCCTGATGGTGGGCGATCGATAAATCAATAATATTCCTAGTTTTCCGGTTAAAAATTCCCTCAATCTCTGCCAAAGCAATTCAGTATAATTTCTTAATTTTCTAGATATAATTACATTTTTTCCCTAAAATGTTAGCTGGAATACTGAATAAATCGAGAAAACCTGGATAAAGACAGTATTTTTAGCTCCTTAACCCTATCAATCAAGCTAAAATCAATGATTACTCGTCAAGAACTTAAGAAACTACAATCCCTAACTCAAATACCCGCCCTTTCCATTCTCTTACCTACCCATCGCACCTCACCGGATAACAAACAAGACCCTATTCTCGTTAAAAATTTGGTCGATGAAGCAAAGCGCCGATTATCAGCAGAATTCTCTAAACGTGAAATCGAACCTTTGTTCGATCGCCTCGATAGTCTAGTAGCTGAAATAGATTATCCTTATACTCTAGATGGATTAGCTCTCTATGTTGGTCCGGATATTGCCAAGCTTTATAACCTGCCTTTTTCTGTCCAGGCAAGAGTTGTCATCGATAAAACCTTTGCCACACGGGATTTAGTTTATGGATTACATCGAGAACAACCCTATTGGCTGTTACTATTAAGTCAGGGTTCTACTCGTTTAATCTCAGCTACAGGAGAAACTCTTGAAGAAATTCGCGATCAGAATTTTCCCCTAGAAATGACTGGACCGGGGGCCACCGCACCACTGCCCTTTGATGCCGATACCAGTTATCTAGATGATAGAATCCGGCGATTTTTCCAACAGGTAGATAATGCTCTGGGTGAATACATTGACATTGATGATTCTTCCCCTTTGATTGTGGGTGGAGTGGTTCGTCAAATTTCCTTCTTTCAAGAAGTTTCACAGTACACATCAGCAATTGTTGGCACTTTAACCGGCAATTTTGACAAAACCTCACTGCCAGAATTAATTCCGCAAGTATTGCCGATTATGCATTCAGTGCGTCAGACTCAAAAAACTGAAGCTCTGCAAGCTTTGGATGCGGCAGTCAGCGCTCAAAAAGTTATCTCTACCCTGGGAGAAGTGTGGCGTTTAGCGCAGGAAGGTCGAGGAAAATTGTTATTAGTGGAGAAAAATTACCATGTACCCGCAGTTTTAAGCGAAAATGGTGACTTGATACTGGTGGAAAACGTCGGTGGTACAGAGGTAATCGATGATGCAGTGGATGAAATTATCGAAGTGGTATTGGCCAAGGGAGGACGTGTAGCTTTAGTCGAGGAGGATTCCTTGAACGATTACCAAAAAATTGCCTTGATTTTACGTTATTAGACCTAACACTCCGTTTCACAGGCCCCAATACTAACCCATTGACTAGAACCATCAGACCAGTATTCTTTTTTCCAGATGGGGGCATTATGCTTGAGAGTATCAATAGCATAACGACAGGCTGCGAAAGCTTCCCCTCGATGGGGACAACCCACCGCTACTAAGACGCTAATTTCACCGATTTTGAGCTTACCAGTGCGATGGTGAATGACAACTCGATTGGTGTCGGGCCAGGTTTGCCGAATTTGCCGAGCAATTTGCCGGAAAACCTCCATCGCCATGGGTTCGTAGGCCTGATAATCAAGATAAATAACCGGTTTACCGTCGGTTTGCTCCCGTACAGTGCCACTCATTAGTACAATAGCCCCATTAGCCCCATCATCGGCTAATTGATATACTTCCTGCAAAGATAAAGGAGCAAAACTGATGCGAAAACTATCTTGAGTCATGTTATAATTAAATTAAAAATGGATTTTAGGTTCGATCCCCCCTGCCCCCCTTGATAAGGGGGGTGCCGATAGGCGGGGGGATCCCCCCTTAATCCCCCCTTAATAAGGGGGGCATCTGATAATTTTTAACGCCTACCTACTTAGTAATCAGTGAAGTGACAAGACAGCACTGTTAATGCCATTTAATACTCCTCACTTGATACTGCTCACTGAAAACTCAAATCTGATAACTGCTCACTGATAACTGATAACTGATAACTGATAACTGATAACTGATTCCAGGCTGACAGCTATATTAATCCACAGCGCGGCGAATTTGAAGACAGCACCATTCTTGACGTTTCCACAGGGCAGCCACTGTCCAGCCTTGGGGTTCTAAAATATCTGTAACTGCTTGTGCTTGGGTGACAAGAATGCCGCTTAAAATTCCCCAAGTGGTGGGTTTTGCCAGACGGGTGATTTCGGGCATTAAAGCGATAATTGTCTCGGCTAAAATATTACAAACGATGCCATCAACACCATCGGGAATTAATTCTAATAACTCCTCGACACTACCCTGATTAACAGCTAAATTTTCGGGGTTAATCCCGTTGAGATGGCGATTACTGTACGTCGCATTCACCGCCAGGGGATCTATATCGACAGCATAAACTTTTTTAGCCCCCAATAAAATCGCCCCGATCGCCAGTATGCCGGAACCACAACCGATATCGGCGATAATTTTATTCTCTGGATTGCTACTTAAAAGCATTTCTAGGGATTCTAGACATAATTGGGTGGTGGGGTGGGTTCCCGTGCCGAAAGCGGAACCGGGGTCAATTTTAATCACCAATCTCCAGTTATTTTCCGGGGGATTTAACCAAGCAGGACAGATCAAAAAGCGATCGCCGATCTCGCTAATTTGCCAATGTTGTTTCCAACTGCTGGCCCAGTCTTCCTCGTCCATTAACTGCCAATGGCTGACAGGTTCAGAAAAACCTAAAATCAAAGCATCCTGCTTTAACCAGAGGCTTAGTGCCTCTAAATCGGGCAATTGCGCTTTAATTTCTGGTATATAGGCCTTAACCTCTAAAGAGGATTGTTTTTTAGCAGTGGCCGTTCCCGAACAGCCAAAATCTTCCAGTCTCCAGAAAACCGTTTCTTCGAGACTAGGTTCGCATAAAACCGTAATTTCCCACCAACTATTAGACATATATCAGTTATCAGCTTCTGAAGGCAAGAGGCAACAGGCAAGAGGCAAAAGACAGAATCTGACAATTCTCCTACCTAAAAAGAAGGTTAGAAACTAAGCACATCAAAGCTTTTAGCTTAACCAATTAGGTCTGAGATTCGTCCCTTGTTATCAGTTATCAGTTATCAGATTTGGGTTTTCAGTCAACAGTATTAAGTGGCAAGTGCAGAGCTTTCCTTTCACTGATTACTGTTGACTGTTTACTGATAACTGATTTAATCTAGAGTTTCACTGTGTAAGCATCGCGGATACCGGGGACTTTAGTAATTTCCGAGAGAAGACCTTCCGGTAGAGGATCATCGAGACTCAGGGCCATAACTGCATCACCGCGAATAATTTTGCGTCCTACCTGCATACTGGCGATATTGACATTAAAACTGCCTAAAAGTGCGCCAATTTTGCCGATAATACCGGGCATATCTTGGTGAAGGGTAAATAACATATGATTACTCGGTGGCACGTTAATGGGGAACTCATCGAGGTCAGTAATGCGGATTTCTCCGTTACTTAACAGCGCTCCGGTGACGGAATGGGTCCCCATGGAACCATTAGCTTCCAAATGAATCGATCCCGAATAGTCCCGGGTGGAAGCATCCCGGGTTTCGATTACCCGGATACCGCGTTCCTTAGCTTCGATCGCCGCATTAACATAGTTTACCCGTTCCCGGAGGGCTTGGGAAAGTAAGCCCTTAATTGCCGCTACCACCAGAGGTTGACTGTCTTTAGTGGCCAATTCTCCCTGTAAACGGACATTTAACGAGTCACAGCGACCTCCTGCCAACTGACTGACAAGATTACCCATAGTTTCCGCTAATTGCAGGTAAGGGCGCAGTTTTTCCATAACATCGGGAGTTAGTCCGGGGATATTAACGGCCGAACGCGCTGGCAAACCGAGGAGGACATCGCGAATTTGTTCGGCCACATCAACAGCTACACCCACCTGTGCTTCCGTAGTCGATGCACCTAGGTGGGGAGTGAGGATGACGTTAGATAATTCTCTTAATCTAGATTCGCCTAAAGGTTCCTGTTCAAATACATCCAAGGCTGCCCCGGCGATTCTACCGGATTCGAGGGCTTCAATTAAAGCCAACTCATCGATAATGCCGCCTCTGGAACAGTTAATGATGCGGACTGTGGGTTTCATCTTAGCGATGGTTTCCCGACCGATGAGATGCTGGGTTTCGGCAGTTTTCGGGACGTGGAGAGTGATAAAATCGGACTCAGCAAAGAGTAATTCTAGATCCACCAGGGTGCAACCGAGTTGATCGGCCCGTTCTTTGGAAATAAAGGGATCGTAGGCGAGAATTTTCATGCCTAGGGATCTAGCAACGGTGGCGACGTGGGAGCCAATTTTACCTAAACCGACGACTCCTAGGTTCTTTTTATAAACTTCTGTGCCGATAAAGCGATTTCTTTCCCATTTATTCGCTTTTACCGACTGATTGGCATTGGGAATATGACGGGAAAGGGATAACATCATGGCCAAGGCGTGTTCGGCAGCGGCGATCGTGTTACCTTCGGGAGAGTTAACGACAATAATACCCTGACGAGTGGCCGCAGGAACATCGATATTATCGACTCCTACCCCCGCGCGGCCGATAATTTGCAGTTTGCTGCCCGCTTCGACGATTTCTTTGGTGACGCGGGTACTGGAACGGAGCATCAGTGCGTCGTATTCGGGGATAATTTGAATGATTTCCTCGGCGGATAGTCCTGTTTTCACGTCCACTTGGGCAACCTGTGACAGAATTTCTACTCCTACCGGATCGATCGAATCGGATACCAGAACTTTGGCCATAATCTTTATAACGTGCTTTTTTCAGTCTACGGGCAAATGCTAGACCAATATTGGTATCTAGCCGCAATAGCCCATTTTAGAAGCAAAGGGTGCAGTCTATGGCAAAATTAGCGAAAAGATTTTAGGTTGTTATTCTTAATTGTCGTCCATGGGGTTGATGTCAGGCTCTTGCCGTTGTCACTGAGATATGCCTAATTTAATCACGGTGGCGATCAAGTTTTCCGCTCCTTTTTCTAAGGCTTTTTCTAGGGCTGTCATTGCTTCTATTTGAAAATTTCTAAGTAGCTGGTTATGATTAAATTAAAAATGGATTTTAGGTTCGATCCCCCCCGCCCCCCTTGATAAGGGGGGTGCCGATAGGCGGGGGGATCCCCCTTGATAAGGGGGGTTTCTGATAATTTTTAACGCCTACCTACTTATGATATTCACACAGTAGAGAAAAAGCCAAAAACCTCCGTTATACTTAACGGAGGCTGGTTAATTAATTAACAATTTTCAGCTACAATTTCGCCCCACATTCAGGACAGAATTTATTATTCCAACTGTTAACCGCGCCACAACTGGGACAATTGTGCATTTCACAACCCCCGGTGACAATTTTCGGTAAACCAATCATACGCGCATTACTTTGGCCGGGGGCAACCATGGGATAACAATTTTCGTCTTTAGTCACGATCGCATTGACCAAAACTGGACCATCATGGGCCAACATTTCGGCAATTTTTGCGGCTAATTCATCTCGATGGCGAATAGTAATCCCTTTAATGCCGTAAGCTTGGGCTAACAGTTCCACATTTGGCATTCCCGCTTCCATATTGGAATTAGAATAACGTTCCCCATAGAAAGCTTCTTGCCATTGACGTACCATACCCTGCCAACCATTATTAATAATAATCGTCTTGGCATGAATATTAAATTGGGTTAGGGTGGCCAATTCCTGTAGATTCATTTGGAAACTGGAATCACCACTAATACAGATGACCTCCTCATCGGGAATAGCCACCTTTACCCCCATCGCAGCGGGTAAACCGAAACCCATCGTCCCCAATCCCGCGCTAGAAATCCAACGTCGGGGGCCATTTTTGAGGAATTGGGCCGCCCACATCTGATGCTGGCCCACATCGGTGGTATAGTAGGCGTGGGGTGCCTGACGGCCCACCTCAACGATTACTTCTTGGGGAGAAAGTCTGCCTTCCGGTAGGGGTACTTGCAGGGGATAATCTTGGCGCCAGCGCTCGATCTGGGCTAACCAAGCTTGGGTGCGATCGGAATTAGTGGGATAATCAAATTCTCTGGCTTTTTGGAGTATTTGTTCTAAAACTACCCGCACATCCCCGACAATCGGCACGTCAGGGGCGCGATTTTTGCCCACTTCCGCCGGGTCGATGTCCACATGAATTACCTTAGCTTTCGAGGCGAATTCGTCCAATTTCCCCGTTACTCGGTCATCAAAACGAGCGCCGACGGCAATTAATAAATCACACCCGGTCACGGCAAAATTAGCGTAGGCAGTGCCGTGCATTCCTAACATTCCCACCGAGAGGGGATGATGTTCATCAAAAGCACCGATCCCCATTAACGTGGTGGTAACGGGTAACTGAAAACGCTCGGCAAACTCGGCAATTTGGGCGTGGGCATTAGCTGCGATCGCACCTCCACCAACATAAAGTAAGGGTTTTTCGGCGGTTTCCAAGAGGTGCAAAGCGGCCTCGATTTGACGGCGATTACCCTTAACCGTGGGACGATAACCGGTTAGTTTCACATCTCCCGGTTCGACGGGGATATAATCGCATAGTTCTAAACCGACATCTTTGGGAATATCGACTAAAACCGGTCCCGGTCGTCCTGTACTGGCGATGTGGAAGGCTTCAGCGACGATTCTCGCTACTTCCCGGGCATTTCTAGCCACATAGGAATGTTTAACAATCGGGAGAGTAATACCATAAATATCGGTTTCTTGGAAAGCATCGGAACCGATGGCCGCCCGGCTGACCTGACCGGTGATAATTACCATCGGGATGGAGTCCATGTGTGCGTTAGCGATGCCTGTCACCAAATTGGTCGCTCCGGGGCCGGAAGTACCGAAACAGACCCCGACTTTGCCGGTGGCCCTAGCGTAGGCATCGGCGGCATGGGCGGCCGCTTGTTCGTGGCGCACTAAAATATGTTGTAATTCTCCCCGCTCTTCAAAGCGGTAGAGTTCGTCATAGATGGGCAGGATCGCACCTCCGGGATAACCGAAGATGTGCTTAACGCCATGACGTTTGAGACTGTCCATCAAGGCATAAGCACCAGAACAACGCTGGGGAACCGTTGTTAAAGAGTTATTGGGCTTGGGAAGTGATGAAACCACAGGGCAAACCGTCCAATTTCTAACTAGAGGGATAATTGCAATTCTGTTGCCTAGGATGCAACTTGAAAAATAGCAAAATTGATAACCTTATACTTTTAGTGTATTCCATCTCACCTTTTTGGCTGCAGTTTTTTTTCTTTTTGCATCTTACCCATGCAATATCTGGGAAGTGGGGTGTGGGGTGTGGGCTTCGGCCGTGAGCTCAGCGTTCGACTGAGCGTTCGACTGAGCGTTCGACTGAGATCACGCCGAAGTCTCACGCCGAAGTCTCACGCCGGGGTCCGAACGGTTTCTGCTTCTTTCCCGAAGGATTTTTCGCACTTGCCTTAACAGATTTACTCTGTTCTGGTCTTATGGTCGCTCTACAGACTGACACCGCAAGCCCTGCGGCCAAAATGTTTTTACTGGCGTTAATATCTCGGTCATGGTGAGTCCCACAGTCTGGACAATCCCACTCTCGAATATTTAACGGCATTTTCTCAGCAATATACCCGCAATTACTGCACCGCGTAGAGCTAGGAAACCATCTATCTATTTCGATGTAATTTCTGCCGTACCAACGGCATTTGTAGCCTAATTGTCGAGTGATTTCTCCCCAACTAACGTCAGATATTGCCTGAGATAATTTCGGGTTTTTTACCATATTCTTGACGGCTAAATTCTCAACCACAATCGTTTGGTTTTCACGAACTAATTGAGTGGTTAGCTTATGTAAATGGTCTTTTCTGCTATCGGTGATTCGAGCCTGAATCTTAGCTACTTTGATTCTTGCTTTTTCCCGATTTTTTGACCCTTTCTGTGTTCGAGAATGAACAATTACCGTCGCCTCATAAACAAATTGTAGACAACGCCAATCAGCACCAAAACCAAAAGCAGGTGGATTAAGCTGCCGCCAATGTTAATGGAGAATCCTAACAACCAGAGGATGAAAAGTATAACAACGGCAGTCCAAACTAGATCAAACATATTTCCCTCCTTGATTTAGAGAAAAGTAATGAAAATTCAGTCATCGATCCTTAATTGAGTATATCTTGAACCGTATCTTTTACGTCTTCTACTGCATTGCGAACTTGGCTTTCGACTTGTTTAGCTTTTCCAGCAACTTGATCTTGGCGGTTGCCAGTAGCTTTACCTATCGCTTCTTGAGCTTTGCCTTTAATGTTCTTTGTGACTGCTTTTGCCCGCCCTTTTAACTTCATCTGGTCTTTTATATCTTCTGCTGCGTTACGAGCCTGACTTTCGACTTGCTTGGCTTTTCCCATCATCTGATCTTTGGGATCGCCTGTCATGTTGCCAATCGCTTCTTGAGCTTTGCCTTCAATATTTTTCGTAACTGCCTTGGCTCGATTCATGCTTGCGATTTGAGTCTGCGATTGGGTGGGTAAAGTTGCAGCCCAACTATTTGTAGTTCCAAAATCAAAAGCTATAGTAATTGCCAGCATTATAGTTAAAATAATGGTGACAAAAAAGCGACGAATCTGTTGAAGTGACATCATTTTAACTCCAAAAAAGAATTTGATGAATCGATGATACATGGATGATGAACAACTACTGTCTAGACCCTTTCGAGAAAGATTTTTCTAGTCTTTGACGGCGTAAGTTTACCGAGGGAGAGATCTTCGACTTCTTTGAGAAGCTAGATATCTGGTAATATTGGGTTTATTTACGCCGCCTTGTCCTAGTGTTTCACCTGTCTCGAAAGAAGCCATTTTTTGAGGAAGAGTTCCGATGAAATCTGGGTTTCAATCATTTGTCTGAATGGCGGTTGCCGTGACAAATGACCTACTAATCAATAATTTTTTTGACTTCATCTTTCACATCTTCGATAGTGTGACGAACTTTTGCCTCTGCCTGTTTTTCCTTGCCCTCTGCTTGAGCTTTGGGATCGCCAGTCAGATCTCCTACTGCTTCTTGAACTTTACCTTCGATATTTTTGGCGGTTGCCTCGGTTCTATCTTTTAAGCTCATGATGCTCTCCTTATTGAATTTGTTGGATTTGAGAACTGCTTACCTAAGTTGAGCTAACAATTCTGCTTCTGGTATTACTGTAACGGGTGGTTGTTTGATTTACTGTATGAATTGATTGAGTCTGTATGAATTGCTTGAATACGACACAAAATGTAACGATACCGTTTCTGCAAGCATAGAAATTACGCATTGACAAAAAGGCTTAAATGTGGGTGGTCTAATTTTGTTAGTCTTAGATACAATTTCTCTCTCGACTCTTGACAAAACCCTCTCCGATTTGATTTCCTGACACAAGGGCATCTCTTATAACAGAACAACTGATGAGAAACATTACGAAGCCAACAACTGCTCAATGTAATCTGGCTATTTACACCCTATTTTTGCTCTGGGAACCTAAATATATAAGCTGTGTTCGTTTGGCTCAAATTCTGGGCAATTTATCTCATGACAGTGTCAATCTTTTATTGTGGCGAGAGAACTATACACCCAAGGATTTGTTGGATGAAGTGGCTCCTCAAATCGAACTTGAAGGAGGAACAATCAGTACAGACGATATGGTAATTGACAAGCCTTATAGTCACCCAGCTAAAGCTGAGTTAATCGATTACTTTTACTGGTGGTAAACACAAAAAAGTAGTCAAAGGTATTAACGTAGTTACCTGATATTATACCGATTGTAAAGGAAGGTCAGTTCCCGTTAATTATCGAATCGTTAATAAACAGGAGGGTCAGACAAAACATGAATATTTCTTAGAAATTTTGGACGAAGTAAAAGCTTGGGGATTGAAACCAGAGACAGTCACAGGAGATAGTTGGTATGCTGCCAAAGAAACCATGAATACCCTTAAAGACAAGGGCTTTCGGGGTTTGTTTGCTCCTCATGTGAATCGGTTAGTCTCGGTTGAACTAGGAACTAAATAGGGTTAGCGGCAAAAAGTTTGTTGGTGGGGTTAGGAGTCGGTCGCCGGTCGTCAGTAGCCGGTCATTTCAGGCTTTGTTGCCCTCTTTTTTTGTACAGTTTATGTACTAAAAAAAGGATAATGCAAGATTTTTGAAGGTCTTAATCCTATTTTCGCAGCATGAACATCGGATTTTAACAGGTCAAAAGCCTTATTTTAAAAGGGTTTTACCATTATTCAGCAAACCCCAGTTAGAATTTCTCCGATTTAAAGCGGAAATTGTTAATTGGTATTCCTGACAAAGGGAGTTATTTACTGAGGTCATCCGCTCTTTTATTGTCAATAATTTAGCATCCAACTTCCTTGACCTCAATAACTTGGAAGCCATAGTCTGAAGTTCAAAGGCATACTACGGAAATTCTGTCAATGCGTAAGTCCTAAAGCAATGATTAGACAAGGGGCTTAAGCCCCTTGTCTTCAAGGTTAGTTACAGTTGCTATCTTCTGTTTACTTCTTTTTAGCTGGAGCTGCTGGCGCAACTTGGGAGCATCTCATTTATTCAAGCCCTAATTATGCTTGTCGCTAAAACTTGCTTCTGGTAAGGCTTTCAAAATAGCTTGACATAAAACTTAATTTAGGAGTTACAAAGGTGAGATGCTCCCCGCAACTTTTGCGGCGTTGTCAGATTAGAATATGAAAGATGCAATGCAATCCTTGCTATCAAAGTAATTTCAGTTCCAAGCTGATTCGGAGCATCTTTCAATTTGACAACGCCACTTTTGCTGTAACTTTGACACTATTGACACCCTTGATTTGTTTTGCCAAGGGGTCAATTTTGTCGAGTTGCTCTTGAGTTTCTACGGTTCCAGAGACGACTACCGCTCCATCTTTAGCAGAAACTGTAAGTTGCCCTTTCGGGATGTTGGCTTCTAGCTTAGAGCGAACTTCACTGGAAAGGTCACTGTTGGCGCGATCCGCATCTCCTCCAGTTAG
Organism: Microcystis sp. Msp_OC_L_20101000_S702; assembly: GCF_007095705.1. NCBI lineage: Bacteria > Bacillati > Cyanobacteriota > Cyanophyceae > Chroococcales > Microcystaceae > Microcystis > Microcystis sp. Msp_OC_L_20101000_S702. The sequence goes on along the minus strand of NZ_SFBO01000165.1, from coordinate 6,635 downwards.
ATTGTTGCGTTGCTCACGAGCGCGAATATCAGAATTGAGTTGATTTCGGCGCACTTGACTAGACGCATCGCTTTGGTTCTTTTGGACTGTTTTAGTATCAGGAACTTGCCCCGTTTCCTCTGTGGAAGAAGGGGCGTTGGTGCTAGTTTTAGCGTTGTTCCCACAAGCCACAGTTCCAATCAGTAGAAGGCTGCTGAGGATTAAAGTTGTGATCTTTTTCATGATGCAAATCCTTTAATAATTTCCGATTTTACAAACGAGAAGCAGGAGGATCGACATAGCCTTCAATTGCTAGGGCATTGTAAATTTCCCACTCGCGAATCCCTCGGCGCTTTAGAATTGTTTCAGCCTGAAGGATGTCAGCATCTGTACCGTCCACGATCAACAGGTAGTCTCCACGAACCACATAATCGTGATAGACTCGTGCCCGATCTTCTGGAATTCCTAGACCAATTAGACCACCTACCAAACCTCCGGTAGCCGTCCCGATTGCACCGCCAGCTAACGTGGTAGCGATCGCAGTTGCAGCCGCCCCTGCCAACATGACGGGGCCCACTCCAGGAATTGCCAATATGCCCAACCCAACCAGCAAGCCTGTCAGTCCTCCGATGGCTCCGCCTGCCGCTGCCCCGGTCTTTGCTCCTTCGTCAATATGAGTTGTTTTTGTTTCGGTAAGCTCTTGAACTCGTGTCTCACCAATCCGGTTGCTCTGCTCCAGTCGTTCAGGCTCTTTGGCAATGATTGATACCTCATTCATGGCAAATCCGTCATCTCGTAATCCATTCAGTGCCTTCTCTGCCTCTTGATAGCTAGAGAAGATTCCCACGGCTCGTTTACGGTTAGTTAAAGTCATTTTTCCCTCCAACGCTATGCGGTAAAAGCTTTGTAAATCCTATAGTATGGCGAACTATAGCGATTGAATTTCCTGATTCGAGTTGATAATTCTGCTCCTGGCATTACTGTAACAGGCGGTTGCTTGATTTACTGTATGAATTGATTGAGTCTGTATGAATTGCTTGAATACGAGACAAAATGTAACGGACGATGCACGAGTTAAACTCCATCGACTTTACCCGTCAGACGCTCATCAAACTTCTGCTCATAATCGGGGTCTTGAGTTCCGAGGAGTTTGTCCCAGAACGTGAAATATAGACCGTAATGTACGGTGTACTTGCGATGATGAATGGAATGATGGGCAGGACCAATAAACCACCGACCCAACCAATGATGGGGAAATGAGGAGGGCAAGCGATCGATCCCAAGATGATTTAACACTGCCCAGATCGTCATCGTGGTGAGTGCCGCAATTAACGTGATGAAATGCAGGGGAAGGACAAAGACAATGCCGACCAGGAAGAGAGACTGAACGATCGCCTCTAGTGGGTCAAAGGCAAACGAAGTCCACGGGGTAGGATAGCGCGAGCGATGATGCCCCTGGTGTAACCACCGAAAGAGTGACGGGTGGTGAAACAAGCGATGGGTGAAATAGAAATAGGCATCCTGGAGAACCAACACAGCGCCATAACTAACCCCTAAATAACACAGCCCATACTGTTGAGGGTGGCTGTATAAGCGGGTAATACCCCAACTGTATCCTGTCATGATGAAAGCCGCCGCCAGCGCAAACACCCCCGCCGAAAGAACCGAGAGCGTGATATCTTGTTGAATCGATCGCCAAGAGGGAGACCAATGCCGCAGGTTGTGATTGACAAAGGACTGACTCAAGGGCGAATAGAAGAACAAATAGGTTCCCCCAGCCACGAGAAAGTATCGCGCCAGGATGATCCCAAAGAAAGCGAACCCGTAAAATCCAAATGAGTGGTCTATCAATTTAATCTCCTTGCCATTCCCGATCTTCCAAGTCCTTTTGAGGTAACAGCAACGTGGCTTCAATTTCTTGCCGGATTGCGGCTGTTATTTCGCAGTTACTATTCAAACAATCGATCAGGAGTTGATTGGCATCATAGTAGCGTTGGAGCAGCTGCTGTTGCTCAGTCGTAAACTGCCAGGGATGATGAATATTGCGATAATTGGCGATCGCACCCCGCAACTGTTCCACCCAGGCAGAATAGTTTTTCTGCCACCAGTGCTGAAGCCGTTCCAGGTTTTGACTCCGAGGTGGCAGTTGGTCTCTCAATTGTTGCAAAGACTTATAAAATCCAGCATCCAGAACCATCACCAGAATGTTGTTGAGTGCCTCGCTACAAGCATTGACATAGGCAAAATCCTGACTGTGGTCGATGGCAAACTCTACCAGCAAGTTCTCCAACGCCGCATCTAAAAACATCCCCTGATCGAGCGTGCTGGCTAAGGCAAAGCGATCTGCCGTATGCGGGCTTTGGGCAAGGGCAAGGTAAAATGCGCGTGCGGTCGCCACTTTGGTTTCGTCTGGGAGCTGCTGGGATTTTTGGCTGGCCCAACTCAAAAACTCTTGCAGATAGGAGTCTTGCGCGACTAAGGCATCAATTTGTTGCTTCATCAACTGCACCAGCGCATCTGCACTTCGCAACATGGCAGCCGTTAACAAGAAGACTTCGCGCCAGTGGGAATCGGTGATGTGACTCACCAACCCTCCCAGTGCTTGTTCTAATGCCTGCAAATTATGGCTGGCAACTATTTTTCGAGCCGTGAAGTATTCTTGAAATGCCAGATAAGAAAATGAAAAAATGCCTCGCGCCCTTTCTGTGAGGATTCCATGCTGTGCCTCGATCGCTTTCAGCATGGCTTCGCTTTCGAGTTGGAGTTCCTCTGCTTCCAGGGTTGCACCTGGCAAATTCCGCAAATAGTCGCCAATGTATTGCTCAATCGTGCGTTGCTCAAAAAAATACTGCCCCTGTTCAAAAGTCACTGCTGCAAGCTGGCTCAACAGCCTCAATTTTTGGGGCAATAAAAACCCCCGGTAAACCTGATCGCGTTCGACTCCTCTCGCTTTATCCCATTTACCCAGCAGCAAATCCAGCCCTTGTTTATAAAACTCAGCCCGCTTGCTCGGAAATTTCCCTTGACCCTGAAACACCCAGCAGGCGAGATGCAGAAACAGAGGTGTCACCACCAGTTGCCGAAATTGCCAGTTTTCCGGCAAGTCCAACTTCTCCATAAACTGAGCCGACTGCTCCTGCCCCGCTTGAGCAGTCGTTTTGCTCAGTGCCACAAACCACTTTTGCGCGAAGGTGCTGATTTGTGCCTGGGTAAAGGGGGCAATTTCTACATCAGTGAAACCTCGAATCTGGAGTTTTTGGGCAGCGGTGCGACAGGTTACTACAAATCGATTGCGATGATACTTTTCTGAGAATTGGCGAATTTCTCTCAGAACCGCTGTAATGTCCTGGTTGAGCACTTCATCGATGTCATCGAGCAACAGCAGGACTCTGCCTGCTTGCAGTAAGGTTTCCAGCACAGACGGGTTGGAAATTCCCGAGGTGAGCAATGCCTGACGGATGTAGTTGAACAGGCTAAATTCACCACTGGGACTGGACTCCTCGGCAAATTCTCTCAATAAGATAAAAATCGGCACTTGATTCGCCGCAAACTCGCCTTGGTTGCACTGAATCGCCAGATGTTGCAAAAAGGTAGTTTTGCCAACCCCCGGCCTGCCCAAAACTCTAAGCTTTGAGTAAGTTTCAACAGCCTGCATTCCGGGTATTTGCTTCTGCTCAACCTCTCCCAAACCGACGCGATCGAATTCAGCAGGACCCAAGTTTTGCAAATCGGCAATCTCCACCCACTGTTGACTGGCAATTTCCGCCAAAATATTGACATCCACATAGATGTCATCAATGTTGACTGGATGGCTGATGTCTAGTAACTGCAAGATGCCGCACTGGTTTTGGATGGTGTCCCGGCGTTGCGCTCGCACCTCTTGCACCAGAGCATCAATATTAGTTTTCGCCAGTTCTCCTGGTTCAGGAAATTCTGCGGGCGGAGCGAGGGCAATCTCCCGCCAATCCAAATCCAGAATCGAACAAATTTCCAGGAAAACCTGGCGATCAACGGGTTTTCCTGTGAAAAACCGCCAAATCGGCTGGCGGGTCTTTAAGTTCACTTCCCCTGCTAGATTTTCCTGAGTCCACCCCGTGAGCGCAAAGGCTCGTTTAGCCTGTTTAATTCCCGAAGGGGAAGCCTGGAGCGATCTCTTGACCATACAATCCAATCCTCCCTATCGAGTCAGAATCAGTTCTGGTTGGGACGACCAGAAACTTCTAAGGGATCGTAGCCTAGTTGTTGAGTAATCCGTTCTCTGGCTAAGGCCCGGTACTCCCAAAAATGTTCTCCCGCCGCGCACAGACCTAAATACAGATTGAGAACTTGGGGCTTTTTTTGCCAAATCGTCCATAATTGCCGCCAAAACTGTCCCCGAATGTTCCCTCGGCGGATACCCTGATGCCAGATTAACTGGGTAATCAGCCGTAACCCCTTCCCCACGGGAAATTGCATGGTTTGCTTGTGTTTTGACTGCAAACCCAGACTGAGACATTGTTGGAAACAGCGTCGGAGATAGTGGCTGGGTTCGTACAGCGTCCAGAAGCCTTCGACATACTCTCTGGCAATTTCGGCAATCGGGCGGGTGGGGATAAAATTCATCAAGCTATTCTGATCTCCCGTCGGATGGATGCTGTCACCCTCAACTAAACGCTGTTCCCGTTTGAGACGATGCCAAAGAGCCGTATTCGGCAAAGATTGGAGAATTCCTAACATGGGCTGAGGAATACTGGTTTCTTCCACAAAGGCTTGAATCCTTTCCCCCGCACCAGAGCGCTCTCCATCAAACCCCAAGATAAATCCAGCATAGATTAGCAAACCGGCTGCATTAATCTTGCGACAGGCTTCCACCAGTGGATTGCGAGTATTTTGCAGTTTGCGCGTCACTTGCAGACTATCTTGGTCAGGAGTTTCAATCCCCAGAAAGACAGAATAAAACCCCGCCTCAGCCATCAGGCTTAACAATTCATCATCCTCTGCCAAATTGACCGAGGCTTCAGTAATAAAGGTGAAGGGATAGTCGTGCTGCTTCATCCAGGGAATCAAGTCTCTGAGAAAGCGTTTGACGTTGCGCTGATTGCCAATAAAGTTGTCATCGACGATGAACAACGAACCGCGCCAGCCTAGGTCGTAGAGAGTCTGCAATTCTGCTAAAATCTGACTCGGCTCTTTAGTACGAGGTTTGCGCCCGTAGAGGGAAATAATGTCACAAAATTCGCAGTTAAAAGGACAGCCGCGAGAGAATTGCACTGCCATCATTAAGTAATCGTCTCGCTGAAGCAGGTCGAAGCGGGGGATGGGGCTGAGGGTCACGTCTGGCTTGTCCCCAGAGCGGAAAATTCCCTGGCTTTGCCCTTGAGCGATCGCCTCCAAAAACAGGGGAACGGTTAACTCTCCCTCATCCAAAATGAGATAGTTCGCTCCAGAATCCAGGGCATCCTGGGGGACAGAGGTGGGGTAGGGACCGCCAACGGCGACTTTTTTGCCTAACTGCACGGCTTTTTGAATCAGAGCTTGAAAATCTGGCTTCTGGACCAACATGGCAGAGAGGATAACCAACTCACACCACTCCCAATCGGCTTCTGTTTCAGGATTGACATTGCGATCATAAAATCGAATCTCCCAGTTTTGGGGGAGGAGGGCGGCGACAGTAATGATGCCGAGGGGTGGAATGGTGGCTTTCAGTCCCGCGATTTCCATAAAGCGATCGTAAGACCAGAAAGACTGGGGAAACTCAGGGTAGAGTAACAGGGCTTTCATCGAAAAACTGGGTCTGAAACCCCGCCCTTTAGCGATAGCGGAGGGCGGCTTTACATAAGTTAGTGAGAAACAATTAAACCGTTAGAACGACGAATTAACTGAATCTTACTAACAGTTATCTGTCCCAATTGTTGACCATTGGCATCGCTTACAGATAGCTGTTTTTCGGTATCTCCACTAACATAACCAATTCCTTTGGGAGAAGAAATTAAATCTCCTTTACGGAACCCATGTCTTGTGGTAGAGCCACCATATTTACGTCGTTTACCACCTTACAACTATGTCTGCTTCTTCATTGGAGGGGAATATACCGATGATCGAGTGAATATTTGTCATGAATTTCCTGTTTTTAGTACATAATTAGATTATATCCAACATTCCGCAGGTCAGATTCCACTTCATAAATATCCCTCTTTGGGAGTATCTCATTTATGCAAGTGAGTAATTATACTTGTCCCTAAAACTGGTTTCTAGCAAGGCTTTCAAAATAGCTTGACATAAAACCTGATTTAGGGGTTACAAAGGTGAGATGCTCCCTCCCTCTTAGCAATGCCATCGTTAGCATGACTTTCTGGTGATTGTTTTGCTTTATTTTTGGACTTTTCTAGTCGCAAATATTTTCTGAGATTAGAGGTTTGCCAACCAAAGCGAGTATGGACTTTTGCCAATTGAGATAGTTGCTCAATCGCCCATTTCTGTCCGACCATAACTGGCGAGAAACCTTTTCCAGACTTAGCTCCTTTTCTACCGGAAGTTAGATCAATATCGGTTTTGACATACTCAAAGTAAATGTCAGTAATTGGATAGATTTTGGTTAGTTCAGAAACGACTCGAAGTTCAAGTTGACGATTAGCTCTGATTGAGGGAGCTAATTTTCCTTGTTTTCTATTTGAGAA